>DTSG01000411.1 GCA_012965455.1 Planctomycetaceae bacterium
ACGGTACTGCGCTTTTTCGGGATGATGCTTGATGAAATCGCGAATTTTCTTGTCTTCCAACAACAGACCTGCAAAGTCCTTTTTCGAGGCGTACCAACGACTCTTCCAATCACGGACGATACCAGTACGGAAGCCGATAGGATTAACTTTTTGACCCATGTTACTTTTTGCTCTTATTGAGGTTGTAAACGTTTGTGTTGTGTTTGGTTAGTAAAATGTTAGGCAACAGTGTCGGCACTCACCGAATCACCATTCGTTATTACTTTTGCTTAGTCATCGCTACCTAAAGTGACTTGAATATGAGCTGTTCGCTTAAGAATGACATGAGCCATCCCTCTTGAGCGAGGGCGCATCCGCTTCAACATTGGCCCGCCATCGACTCGTACATCAGTAATCACCAAATCTTCCGGACGAACCATCTGGGAATCAGACGATTGATCTGGGTCCATGGCGTTGCCCAATGCACTTTCAATTACTTTTTTCAACATCACCGCGCCGCGCTGAGGTTGATATTCTAGGATGCTTAATGCTTCGACGACAGTTTTGCCTCGAACAAGATTCGCCAATAGACGAACCTTACGAGCACTAATGCGTGCGTATCGGTGAATTGCTTTGAATTGGTTACCAGCCATGGGCAGGGGACCTTTACTCTATTATTTACGTTGTTACTTTATTGCTTACGTCGTATTACCGGTTATGACCGCGGAATGTTCGTGTCGGAGCGAACTCACCTAACTTATGACCCACCATGTCTTCGGTAATCGTCACTTGGAGGTGTTGGCGACCGTTGTGAACCATAAAAGTAAAACCGACAAATTCAGGCACGATGGTGCAAGCTCGAGCCCACGTAGTGATAGGCTGCTTAGTTCCAGTTTCGATTTGCTTACTCACTTTTTGGTAGAGTTTCACATCGACAAAGGGACCTTTTTTCAGTGACCGACTCATAGTTGACCTTCAGTAATTACTTGACGAATTTGTTTTGGATTAAAAACTAGGATTAATAGTTAACTTGCTTCTATTTCAGTTTCAACTGACCGTACCGACGTGAACGACGCCGACGGACAATTGCTTGATTTGACGGTTTACGTCGTTTACGAGTACCACCACCTTTGGCAGGAACGCCCGTTGGACTTACCGGGTGACGTCCACCCTTGGTACGACCTTCACCACCACCATGCGGGTGATCGACAGGATTCATCGCGGTACCACGAACATGTGGACGACGACCCATCCAACGCTTACGACCAGCTTTGCCCAACACAACCGCACTGTGATCGCTATTGCTGACTCTTCCAAGGGTTGCTCGGCACAAAATAGGAACTCGGCGTATTTCGCCACTTGGAAGTGACAATTGAGCCCAAGTTCCTTCGCGGGCCATCAAAGTTGCACTTGTTCCAGCACTGCGGCACATCACCGCACCGCGACCTGGATATAATTCGACATTGTGAACAACCGTGCTTAACGGAATGTTCTTGAGCGGCATGCAATTACCAATTTCTGGCGGTGTCTTATCACCACTGATAACATCCATCCCAGCAGCCAGTCCGTCAGGCGCGATGATATAACGTTTTTCACCATCGGAGTAATTCAGCAGTGCGATGCGAGCACTACGATTTGGATCGTATTGGATAGAATCTACACGAGCCGAAATTCCATCCTTTTGGCGATAGAAATCGATCAAGCGATATCGTCGCTTGTGTCCACCACCGCGATGACGAACAGTAATTTTACCTTGGTTATTGCGCCCGCCATTCTTAGTGATTGGACGCAACAAGGATTTCTCTGGCTTGTAACCGGGTGTCAATTCAGCAAAATCGCTGACTGACGCACCGCGGCGACCAGGAGTTGTTGGTTTGTATTTTCGAATGCCCATTTTTTTACTGCTCTATTCTTAATTCACATACTTAGGTGACAAACACCAAGTGGCTTTTAATATCTGTAATACCTACAGGACTTGTGTTTCCACACTAAAAGAACTCGATTTCACCATGTTCAGGATCCAGCGTCACAATTGCCTTCTTCCAGCTTTTCGTTTCACCTAACCGATGGCGGTAACGACGTTTTTTACCTTTGCGATTTTGAGTTGCAACCTTGGTCACTTTGACATTGGGGTATAATTTTTCAATCGCTTCTCGTACAGAAACTTTGTCAGCCAATGAATTAACTTGAAACGCATACTGATTATGTCGAGTACTGCGATGAATCCCCTTTTCCGTCACAAGTGGACGCAAAATGATCTGGTGGGGTTCCAGTTCTAGCCTTGATTTCGGTTGTCGGTTATTAATATTTGCGTGAGCCATTTCTAAGCCTGTTATCTATGTTGCTTAGGAAGCGCTGATTGAAGCGTTCAATTCTTCAACAGCTCCCGTAGTCAAAACTAGTTTATCGACCTTCAACACGCTAAACGCGTTTAGGTCCGAAAATGACGAGACATCCACTCGGCTAATATTCCGAGCGCTTTTGTAAAG
>DTSG01000412.1 GCA_012965455.1 Planctomycetaceae bacterium
TACCCCTCCTGTGGCCGACTTATGGCAACGTCTTGATCCAAGCAGCGAACCTGAGTCCGTAGTTGAGGAACGCCGAATGACAAGACTTCGACCCGAAGTTTGTCGGATCATCTTTGATAGCGCCGGAAGGGACTTGGAGTCATTGGGGTTGGGATACGTCGATATTGTCGGAACCATCTCACCACTATCAGGTCTGAGCTCCGACGAGAGCGCCGAGTTTCTGCGATCCTGTATCCGCAATCTAGGACTTGCTTATCATTATGAGGGGAACCCTTTTCATACTTATTCGGACCAAATGCCGCGCGCCGTTCGCGACTATTGCAATGCAATTGCAGACTCCAGAGCAATAGAACGAAGAGAACTGCAGGAACTCGTCGAGTCCGTGCTTTTAGAGCGTCGCGCAATAAACAACCATTGGCAGCTGAGAATTGGCCAACCAGATGCTCGACTCAAGTTTGTTCCGCTCCCCGTCAATTCAGCCCTTTTTGTATGCGAGAACTGTAACCGAAAGCATGCCCACGCTAGCGCTGGAGTTTGTTCAAATGCTCGTTGTTTGTGTTCCAAATTACACAAAAACGAATTGGGTAGAAACGATGACTACTACAGTTGGTTGTCAACTCTCAACCCTCGACGAATGCGCTTCGAGGAACTGACGGGCCAAACCAAACCTCTCTCGGAGCAGCGAAGACGACAAAGGATGTTCAAGCGAGCCCTCAAGGCTTGCCCTGTGGAAAATCCACTAACCGACCCCATCGACGTTCTGAGTGTTACCACCACTATGGAAGTAGGCGTCGATATTGGTGATTTGAGAACCGTAACTATGGCAAATATGCCCCCCCAACGATTCAATTATCAGCAGAGAGTGGGCCGCGCTGGTCGACAAGGTCAACTCTATTCATTTGCATTGACGTTATGCAAGGGCGGCTCGCACGACGAATTCTATTTCAACCACCCAAGCAGAATCACCGGCGATCCACCACCACAGCCCTATCTGGCAACAAATCGCCTTCCAATAATCCGCAGGGTTGTCACGTCAGAATTGCTTCGGCGAGCTTTTGGTACGTTGAGCGCTGATGAGCAGCGTCGAATTCAAAGTGGCAAAAGCGTACACGGGCAGTTTGGTTTCGTTTCAGACTGGCACGAACGATACCGAAATCGCATCTATCATTGGCTTGCTCACTCACCAGAAGTTGACGAGGTTGTTGTCCGGCTTACGGTCCATACAGTGTTGGAACGAAACCAGATCGTAGAACTTTCAACATGGGCGAGGGAGTATCTAGTCGAAAGAATCGATGAGGTAGTTTCTAGCAATACATATGTCCATCCCGAACTTAGCGAACGACTGGCTAATGCTGGAGTTCTGCCAATGTGGGGATTTCCTACCAGAGTGAGGCCTCTTTACGGTAGCCGGCCAAAAAACCCAAATGATCTGGATGAACAATCAAAGATCACTGACAGGTCACTCGATATTGCAATCGCTCAATTCGCTCCGGGATCCGAAGTACTTCGAGACAAAAAAATCCACAAGTGCGTTGGTTTTGCTCATTTCGAGCGCCGCGGTACTCGAGTGATAGCTCGAGACCCGCTAGGCCCCCCAACGCCAATAACACGCTGCAACGATTGCGGCGGTATTTCGACGTCTGAAAATGAAGCTGCTGACATCTGCGCAGTTTGCGGCGGTCATATCAATTCGTTTGCTCTATACCAACCCCTTGGGTTTAGGACCGACTTTCGAGCGACTGATTACAAAGTCGCACCGCAACGTGGAATTGGCACTGGCAATCCTGTGTTGGGATTTCAAGCTGTCCAACCAGACTTCGTTTTGCACGGCGTAACTCGAGTATCCCGCTTGGAGGGTTGCAATGTCTTTACGATCAATGACAACAATGGAGAACTCTTCCAAATGTTCAGAGATGGCGAAACAGTTGTTGTTCTTGACCCAAGCCTCTATGAACGAAGTCCCCGCGACTACGCGATCACCCTAACCTCAGAACGGGAACCTGATGAAAGAGCAGCTATCGGGCAAATCAGTCCGACAGATGTGCTCCTCCTATGCATTCAGGATGCAGACATAGAGGGCCCGGCCGGCGCAGTTTCTACAATCTCAGCCAACTTGCCCTGCGGTCGTGCTGCGTTGTGGTCTTTTGCGTACCTATTCAGAAAGGCATGTGCAACTCACCTGGACATTGACCCGTCGGAACTTAGAGTTGGACTCCAACCTATGCGCATAGGAGAAGAAAGGACTGACCGCATCTTCTTGGCAGATGCCCATGAGAATGGTGCTGGTTATGCGTTTCAAATAGGTCAGACTACCGAATTTCAGTCGGTTTTATCGCTAATTGATGAGGTGATGGTTCCAAGCTTCACTGCCGTCGAGCATCGAAACGAATGTGACCGCTCATGCCCGGACTGTTTGCGGGGCTATGATAATCGATGGCATCACACCTATCTTGACTGGCGGC
>DTSG01000413.1 GCA_012965455.1 Planctomycetaceae bacterium
TAACGTTGCGGTTGAGTTTCCGCGAAGAAACGCCCAAGCTGCGTCCGTTGCTTTGCCTTCGTCAAATGGCTCCACTGCACTAGCCCCGCATTGCTTTTTCAATATCGGAAACTTTTTTGGGAATGTTCTTCGATAAATTCTTGTGTCCCGTTGGAGTTACGGCAATGTCATCTTCTATACGAACACCCAACGCTTCGTCTGGCAAGTAAATACCTGGCTCAATCGTAATCACGGCACCACTTTTCAGTGGAAGATTGGGGCCACAATTGTCATGCGTTTCCAAACCGAGGTGGTGACCAATACTGTGAATAAAATAATCGCCGTACCCAACTCTCGTGATAATTCTTCTTGCGATTGCGTCAAGTTCTGAAAGTGTAACGCCAGGTTTGACTGCGCGAATCGCTGCTTCTTCTGCCGCGAGAACTATTTCGTATATTTCTTTCTGCCGTTTTGAGAACTTACCAGAAACCGGAATCGTGCGTGAAATGTCTGCACCATAGCCAGCATGAAATGCGCCAGAATCAATACAGACCAAGTCTCCATCCACAAGATCTTGATCGTTCTGACCGTAGTGCAAAACGGTACTGTTTAGCCCACCGCCAACAATAGGCGAGAAGGCAGAACCGCGCGCGCCCGCCATTGCGTATCCATGCTCAAGCGTTGCTTGTACTTTGTACTCGTTGATCCCCGGAGCTACAAAAGAAAATGTATCTGAGAATCCGCGTTCAGTCATATTGATTGCTGCTTGAATAATTTTTATTTCCGCAGCAGACTTTACGCTTCGGTGCGATGGAATAACAGTTGCACAATCTCTAATTTCGCAATCGGGTGTTCTTGTTGCGACATCATTCCACATTGCTAAATCAGTCGAGACAGATTCTTTAACACTCGAAATCGGCATCAGGGGTGCAAACTTCTTTGATCTTGACGCAATATCTTTCAGTACCATTGGAATTGATGGTGTTCGCACGATCGTCGCAAACCCCATCTTTTTGCGAAGTTCGCTACCAATAGATTTCCTAAGGCCATCCCACTGCTCTGTTTCTGGATTACGCGAAACTAAAAACAAAACTTCGCGTCGGGACGGCGTTGGATGCGTCGGATCAAATAACAATACCGCGCCGGATTCATTTGTAATGCCAGTCAAATATTCAAAATGGGAGTGCGGGCGCCACGACCCCTCTAGGTGGCTCTCATCTTTCCCTGCAAACACAAGTCCCGCTGCTCCCTTGAGCGCTTTGTGTACTTTCGCCCTTCTCGTTGCATATTCTTTTTGTGTAATCATGTTTCCATCATATATTGAATACCGACAACAGACGTGCTTCCAATTCATCCCCTCCTTCAATGATGTCAAGGACGAGTTTAGGTACGACAATTGGACATCGCATTTTTTTCAAATCTATAACATCCCGAGCCTTTACCCAGTCTTTGTGGGTCATCACAATACCCTCAACTTTGTGAGATGTTTCAACGAGTGTCGCAAGTTCGGATGGAGAAAATGCTTGGTGGTCACCAGCTTGTAATTGAATTGCGACCTTTGTGCCAAGGCGAACAAGTGCCTCGATGACGGGTCTTGGTGATCCAATCCCAAGACGCACCGCCATGGATTTGCCCGTAAGCCAACCGAGTGGTTCCTCGCGTTCACCGTCTTTTTCGTGCAATTGTAATATTGTCCAGTGGTGTGCGGTCCATGCAATTGGGTTTGCACCCAAAACTGCACATACTTCCGATGCAAATTCTGGTTCAAATCGTTGCGCGTGACTCACGACAACTGCATCCGCTCGTTTCAGGCTCTCCACTGTTTCTCTGAGCCAGCCTGCTGGAAGCATTCGTTCCTCAAAAGCATCTCTCAAAAAATCGAGTACAACGATGTCAAGATCACGATGTAGTCTGCGATGTTGAAAGCCATCGTCCATGACAAGACAATCTGCCTTGCCTCCTTCGCTTAGATACGCTTCTATTTGTGCAACACGATCGCTGCCAATAATAATGTCAATGTTCTCGATTTTTTCTCTGTATTCCACCGCCAGAAAAAACGCTCGCGGTTAATCGTCGTTTTTAGGAAGTCGGGTTGGCTGTCAAATATCGCAGGATCGTTTAACCGCGGTTGATACACCTCGACGTCCTCGTACATACCGTCGACCGCTCTCGGCCAGGGGAAGTGCCCGATGCTGGGGCGACGATCGCCGTCCTCGGCGTGGCAGGCGTTGAACCACATGTTCAGTGCAAAGGGCTTGTCCTTCGGCTGATTCCTAAGGAACTCGATCCCGCGGTCGACAATCACTTCCGTCTCGTGCCGGAGGCTGCCGTCGGGTTGTTTCTTATAAAACGGATTTCGCCCGATCGCCTCGAACTCATCGAAGTGGTCTTCTCGCTTGTAACCCTTCGGCATCTTGGCGTGCCACTTTCCGAAGTAGCCAGTACGGTAACCGTTCTCGCGCAAGATGTCAGAATACAATG
>DTSG01000414.1 GCA_012965455.1 Planctomycetaceae bacterium
AATTTATGTGAGTTATTAATTCACATTTGTTAGTTAGTGGAATTCAGGGAATGTGAATTATTTTAAAACTCAAATTTGAATTAACTCACATCGACTAACTCACATCGAGGCGCGGAACGCGCCAAGCGGGGGTGGGAGGGGATGGCAGGAATTGCAGCAGCGATTTGGCAGTCGTACATTAAAGCAGCTACTATTGCCAGCAATTGCTACCGCTCGGGAAGGTTTTCCCGTAACTCAAGTCATCAGTCATTATTGGAAAAGTGCGGAAGGAGATCTACGAAAAGACCCAGGTTCCGCAACAACGTATCTCGTAGATCGCAAGCGGGCACCCAAGTTTGGTGAAGTGTTTCGATTGCCAGCCCTAGCCGACTCGTATCAACTGATTGCCGAGCAAGGTGCAGACGTGTTTTATCGCGGGACTATTGCTCAAGAACTAGTGCGGTTTAGCGATGAGGTTGGCGGACTGTTTACACTACGAGATTTCAATGACCATCGGGCGGATTGGATTGATCCCGTTTCTACCAACTACCGCGGCTATGACGTTTGGGAATTACCCCCTAACGGTCAGGGGATTGCTGCTCTGCAAATGCTTAACCTGATCGAGCCTTATGATGTGTCAGCGATGGGAGCGGGCAGTGCCGATTGGCTGCATTTGTTCACAGAAGCCAAGAAACTAGCGTTTGCGGACCGAGCGAAATTCTATGCAGATTTGGATGTAGTACCGGTACCGGTCGAGGAAATGATATCCAAGAAGTATGCGCAGCAGCGCGGGGCGCTTATTGACATGCGGCAAGCAAATTCCAGTGTCCCGGCTGGCGATCCTAAATTACAGCATGGTGACACAGTCTATATTACAGTCGTCGATAAAGACCGAAATTGCTGTTCACTTATACAGAGCAATTATTACGGCTTCGGTTCGAAACTGACTCCACCGAAATTAGGTTTTGCAATACAAAATCGGGGGGCCTTGTTCTCATTGGATGAAGAACATGCGAATCGATTAGATCCTCACAAGCGTCCTTTTCACACAATTATTCCAGCGATGGTGACGCATAAAGGAAAGCCGGTGTTTTGTTACGGCGTCATGGGAGGCGATATGCAGCCGCAGGGACATGTGCAAATCCTAGTGAATATGCTCGATTTTAAGATGAATGTCCAACAAGCCGGTGACTTAGCTCGCGTTCGCCACCTAGGGAGTGCAACACCTCGAGGAGCAGCGGCAAAGGGTGTCGGGGTGGTGGAAGTGGAAACGGGGATCGACGACAAAGTTATCAAGAAATTGGAAAAACGTGGGCATGTTGTCCGCCGCAGTGTCGGAGGGTTTGGTGGATACCAAGGAATATTTATTGATCACGAAAATGGCGTCTTGCGAGGAGCTACGGAACCACGCAAAGATGGGATCGCAGTTGGATATTAAATCGCCAGTTAGTGTCTTGCCGCTGATCGTGACGGAGTGAAGGTATAAGGGGCTTTCAGGAATGTCGAATCGGTATGAGGGAAATAATGATGAACGATCGTCGTGAGTTTTTAAATGCGATTGCGGTATTAGGCGGCTTAGGAATGTGTGGGGTGGCGCAATCCTTAGAAGACGGACCTCTCCTGCAAGTCGGTCAAATTGGGACAAAGCACGCGCACGCAAGTGGCAAGATTGGCACGCTTCGCAAATACCCCAAATTGTATGACGTTGTCGGAGTTGTCGAGCCGGATAGTGAACGGTGGAACCAGATTAAAGACACGGCGGCCTACAAAAACGTACCGCGGATGACGCAAGAAGAGTTGTTAAATGTTTCGGGGTTAGAATTAGTATGTGTCGAAACGGAAGTCAAAGATTTGCTCGCTGCTGGGCAGGTGTGTGTCGATGCAAACAAGCATATCCACTTGGACAAACCGGCTGGGTCAAGTTACCCACGGTTCCAAAAACTGATGGCTACCGCAAAACAGAATAAATGCTTGGTGCAAATGGGATATATGTATCGATATAATCCTGGCTTCAAGTTTATTTTTAAGGCGGTTAAGGAAGGGCTGTTGGGTGACATCTTTGAAGTTGATGGAGTGATGAGTAAAAAGGTGAATGACGCCACACGGCAGCAGTTGGCGCGGTATGCCGGAGGTACGATGTTTGAACTTGGTTGTCATCTGATTGATGAATTACATGTTGCTTTTGGCACTCCGGATCGGGTCACTCCGTTTGTACGGAAGACTTACAGTCGTAAAGATAATTTGGCGGATAATATGTTGGCTGTGTTTGATTATCCGCAAATCACCGCAACCATTCGGTCGGCTGTGCTGGAAGTCGACGGTTTTCGGAGGCGACAATTTGTAGTGGTTGGCAGTGAAGGGACGATTATTTTGCGACCATTGGAGACGCCGAAGTTGGAATTAACACTTGAAAAGGCACGAGGCGGCTTTGAAAAAGGGTCGCAGTTCGTTGATTTTCCGATCTCAACAGGGCGTTA
>DTSG01000415.1 GCA_012965455.1 Planctomycetaceae bacterium
TTTTCCAATACTGTTAACTTCCCGTCGACCGAGGGCGATTGAAAAACCACACCCATTTGATGGCGGACGCTACTCAGGTCAGACTCAACGCTCGTACCAAATACTCGAATCGAACTACTTAGCGAAGACTGCAGATGTTGCATCGGAATCAGAGTCGACAATAACCGAAACAGAGTCGTCTTGCCGCTACCGTTGGGCCCCAGCAAGGCAAATAGCTCTCCGTCGTTTACATCCCACGATACGTCGTCGAGCGCACATCGTTCACCATATTGAAAGGAGAGGTGCTCGATTTTTATCGCGGCAGATTGCATCGTGACGCTATGGGTTATCGGTTCAATAAGCAGGTGGGAAAGACGGACATGTCATATTCAGTGCTCGTGCGTTGTCGAGTCGGCATGATTATCATCGTGCGCGGAATCTTTCAAGCCTGTTACAGGGACTGCCGGTTCGACAATTTCATAGGCCGCTCGATCCAAACGTTCATCAGTGTAGTAATGAGTTCGTCGACCAATATCAGGTACCAACATCAACATCAAAAACAGACTCATAATAGAAGCCGGAATCGTAAGAACCCATTTCCACATTCCTTTTTCCCACTTCAAGTGCATAAAGAACGAAATGACTAACAACGCTTTGACGCAGGAAACGGACAACATGATCCCCCATCCGAGTAGCTCTTTACCTTCGAACATTCCCTCGGAAATCATCCATCCAATACCTGCGGAAATCCCCGTACATATTAGCAATCCAATAAAAACCTGGATGTAGATTCGACCATGATCATGTTCATGGTCATCATGATTTTCGGAATTCTGTTCGTGATCGGACATCTTTTTGTCTCTTTCAAACGTTAACGTCTAATAATGAATCGTTCAATACAAAAGTGCGCTGCCGCAACTATGGTGCACACTTAGAAAAGATAAAACAAGGGGAATAGGAATATCCAAACTAGGTCGACAAAGTGCCAATACAATCCGGTGTTCTCAATGTAGTTAGCTCGTTTTTCATCAAGGGTCCAAGCCAAAGGAAATCCAAAGGCGATTAAACCGACAATCACGTGAAGGGCGTGAAATCCTGTCAGTAAAAAGTAGGTGCTTGACCACATATTACCACTGGGGATGTGCATTGCGAGAATCAAACCGGCGTGCTGTTCCTCATGCAACTTTTGATTTATCCCTCCACCGGGATGGGCATGCTCTTCGTCGTGAACCGCCGAGTGTTGGCGACTCCAATATGCTTGCCGCGCTGCCAGTAATTTCATTTCAAAATCTAACGAAGTCGCCGTTTCGCCATCGGCTTGTTGTAGCTGACTCTGTTCCACGTTAACTTCATCAATTCGACGCGAAAGATAAGCCGTTTCACTTTCTCGTAAATGCAGTATGTAGCCAGCGTATCGGGGCAACGCGTATACATCTTGAGAAACGGAAATCAGTACATCACGGTGATTAAGCCCGGCAATATTAGCGGCACTTTGTGTATTGGGTACTCGTCCAATGACATATTCCGCCCACTGTAGCGAACCATGCAGAAACTCTTCGAGCATCGCTTGAGTCTCCGCTTTCATTGTCGATTTATTGGCTATGCTCACGCTCTTATCGTCAGGGACCTTGTCAGCTTGTTCAGTCGCTGAGTCCTCGGCCTTGGATCCCGCCAACGGCAATACCGCTCCCTTGGAATACTCAGCTATTTGATCTTTGAGCCGAGCGAGATAGTAAACATCAGACTGTTCGTGCAACAGACTGCGACCACCAGGTTGTGGGTGAATACCATGAGCAAATTTACTCGAATACTCATACATCTTGATTCCCAAGAACGCACAGCCACAAAGGAAGGTGACTGTTAAATACATCTTAGCCTTAGCAGCTAGATTCTTCTTGGCGGCTTCAAAGGTAAGTACGACCGTAAAGCTAGAGAAAATAAGGATGAACGTATTGATGGTTCCCAGCAGTTCGTCAACGTGTACATCATGCGGTCGTGGCCACGTGCCGGCGGGGGCACCAAAACGCAGTACGATATAAGTACCGATCAAGGCTGCAAAAAACATGATTTCTGTTGATAGAAACAGCCAGAGGATCACTTTGCCGTTATTGATCGGTAATGCTTCTTGGTAGACCAAATCCACATGACCATGATGACCATCGTCTTGATGTTGTTCGTGTTCACTCATTTCTTGTTTCAACTAATTAAGATTTCAAAGGGTTATGAAAAAGGTTTTCACTACCAGGCAAACGAGCCTATTGGTAGCGTAACCAAGGTTAGTAGGTAAATCGGTAAATAGATCAAGCTCATCCGCAACAACTGCCGAGCTGAACGTTGATTCCTGCCAAAACAAAACCGGATGGCAAAACTCAATTGAATCACTCCCATCACGAATACTAATAATAATTGAGCATGACTATCCGGCACGAACCACAACGGAACGAAACTAATCGGTAACAATATCAAGGCACCAACGACCGCTTCGACACCCGCTCGACGCCCACTGGGATCAACCACCGGCCACATTTTCATACCGGCTTGTTTGTATTGGTCACGGTAGATCCAAGCAATCGCCATAAAATGCGGAAACTGCCAAAAGAACACGACGGCAAACAATGCTAACCAACGAGGATCACCCCAATTCCCCCCGACTGTCGCCCAGCCCATCAGGATTGGCAGTGCACCGGAAATAGCACCGACGACAGTGTTCAATGGAGTGCGTGTTTTAAGTGGCGTATAAGCAACGACATAGACGAGCCAAGTTAGAATCGCAAACAGAGCGGTCAATGGATTGACGAACCAGATCAAGTAAGCGACTCCGATCACGAGCGTCAAAACAACCAGTGACATCACCCATTGTCCAGAAAGACGATTTGCCGGCAGTGGTCGGTTTTGCGTGCGGGGCATCCGAGCATCTAGATCGCGTTCCATCCATTGATTCATTCCACTGGCGCTCGAAGCAGTCAGCAGTGTCCCCACGAGAGCATGCAACACGACAAGCGGGTCTGGTTGTCCCCAACTTGCAACGAATGCCGTAATGGCAACCGACACCACGACCATCACGGTGATCCGCGGCTTGGTTAGCTCAATATAGTCAGCCAACCGCGCAAGCACTCCAGCTTGTGTTTCGTTCAGTGGCACAACGCTGCTACTCATCAAACAATTCCCCTTAAACTCTGTCGTACTCAACACCTTATTTGTTGTCGAGTATCCGTCTATTTTATTAACTAACTTGTTTCAATAACTTCGGTGGCTTCTAATTGTTGCGTTACAAATTGCAAGCGTAACAGTCTCGTCGTCAACAAGGCAGCCATCACAAGAATGACCGACCCAATCGCAACGTGTCCCGTGACAACATGAGATTGAAACCAACCTTGGGTCACAACCAGATGGTCTGCTAGGTACCTGTTGTTACCCAGCCCGGCAGGCCATCCAAATTTTAAAACCCAAGTTCCAATTCCCATCAATAGCTGCACGACAATTAGTAGTCCCATCTGTTTTGCCCCTGAGCGTATACTCTGGGGCAAGTTCTTGGTGCATCTAATTGCCAAACACAGCATCACGATGTGTCCCGTCACAGCCACTGCCATGCCAATATGAAAAATCACTAGCAGGGAATATGTCTGCGGCGATGTGGTTACAGGAATATGACGAATGCTAGCTCCCAGAATTAACTGGCAATAAACCAAAATCGTCGTCAGCCTCGCTAACCGTAGTGCAGCATTAAATTGTTGTTTGTCGTCCTCAATAAATTCACTATCTTCGTTTTGCTCGTTTTTGTTGTCTGCCTCAGCAGCACTCAATTCAGGCGAAACGGGATTCTGCCAAAATTTAGAAAACATCACGGCAATAATCGTCGTTAAAACCAAAAAGGCTGGCCCCGTACATCCGTGAATCATCGCCAGAGTAACGTCGTTAAGTCGTACTCGGACTCCACCCAAGATTCCTTGAGCGATCACGGCAACCAGTGCCACAATAACTAACTTTCGCATCCACGACCGTGCGTCCGTTTTCAGGACGACAACCATCAATGCTATCGTAACCATTCCAACTAATGCTGCTAGTAACCGGTGACCATGTTCAATGAACAGGTCCCATGGTCCTAGCAACCAGCTTTCCCACGGATACAAAAACATATTGTATCCATATGTGTTCGGCCAATCTGGAACAGCCATCCCCGCATCTGTCGTGGTCACAAGACCACCCACCCAGATAAGAGGAAAGGTTAGGACAGTAAGTAATAAAGCCAGCCGTCGCGACCATCGATTCATTCGCCCATTTGTGGCGGACAAACTCATCATGCTTTCTCACTTACCTTATAGCTGTGCCGTGTTATGGTAACGATGGAACAACCAGTCCTGGTGTAATTTTTAATTCGTTGTTGCGCTTGTTTGTTGTTTTGTTCGTCAATTAATGATCGCCGCCACTCTCTGTATCATCACCCTCGGAAACATCCTCCGGTGGTGGTTGCGTCTGTGGATAATAATCTTCATCCACTTCCGGTGAACCATATTCGTACGGTCCACGATAGACGATTGGCTGTTTATCAAAGTTGCCGTGGGCCACAGGCGGACTCGGGCAAAACCACTCCAATCCATTAGCACGCCAAGGATTCCGCCCAACGCGTGGTCCCTTGAATATGCTATAGAAGAAGTTGATTGCGAAAATTATTTGACTTAAAAACATCGCAAATGCACACAAAGTAATAAATTGATTCATCGGTAGCATCTGTTTGAATGTTTCGTAATGATACGGATCCGCCAAACGCCGCGGGAAACCAACGGCCCCCAAAATATGCATTAAGTAAAACGTTCCGTTCATAAACACGAAGGTCAAAAAGAAGTGCCACTTACCAGCGGTTTCATTCATACTGCGACCAAACATTTTGGGAAACCAAAAATAGATTGCTCCAAATACGGCCATTGCTGTGCCGCAGAACAATACATAATGGAAGTGTGCCACGATGTAATAGGTGTCGTGTATGAAAATATCAACTGGTGTAGCAGCCATGAAAATTCCAGACAAACCACCAATGATAAACATCGATACAAATGACAATGAAAATAACATGGGTGTGGTGAACTGAATCTTCCCACCCCAAATTGTACCCAGCCAATTAAAAACCTTGATGGCAGATGGCAAGGCAATCATCATCGTCGAAACCATGAACGTCATACCCAACATCGGATTCATGCCGGAGACAAACATATGATGACCCCAGACGATAAATCCCAACCCCGCAATCCCAGAAATTGCATAGACCATTGGCTTGTAGCCGAAGATTGGTTTGCGAGCAAAGCAGGACAGCATGTCAGAGACCATACCCATCGCGGGCAAGATCATGATATAGACCGCCGGATGCGAATAGAACCAAAATAAGTGCTGCCACAGCAATGGCTGTCCACCACCGGAAAGCATCTCGGAGTTATTAACAACCAAACCTTCGGGAATAAAAAATCCTGTTCCCATAAGACGATCGAGTAGTTGCATGACACCACCTGCTGTTAAAACCGGCAAAGCGAAAGCCTGCAAAATAGCGGTGATGAACATACTCCAAATCGTCATCGGCAAACGGAACATGGTCAGTCCTGGAGCACGCATTTGAATGATCGTAGTCAGGTAGTTTACTGAACCCAACATCGAAGCGATTCCGACTAGCGTAACGCCTGTCAACCACCAAGTTTGCGCCATTACACTTCCCGGCGCCGCCGATAGCACCGAGGACAAGGGAGGATAGGAAGTCCACCCCCCGCCGGCTCCGTAGGGTGGCGTGAGAAAACTAATGCCAATACAGATAAAAGCTGGCCACATAAACCAATAACTGAGCATATTAAGAGTCGGAAACGCCATGTCCTCCGCACCAATCATCAAGGGAATCAAGAAGTTACCGAACGCCCCAGCTAAGATTGGAATGATGACGAAAAAGACCATCACCGTTGCATGCATGGTAAACAATGTTGTGTAGAATTCAGGCGAAATCTGACCGCCTTCAGCTGAAAACAAACGACCACCAATAATGGGCATGTCGGTCCAAGGAAATGCTAACTGCCAACGAATTCCCATCGCTAATATACCGCCAACAAAAAACCACAGCAGTGTCGAGAACAGAAACTGCAGGCCAATCATCTTGTGATCTTTAGAAAACACATAGGTCGAAATAAACAATTTCAGAGACATTGTCCCTGCGTGTCCATGACCGTCATCTACCGTAGCTGTATTCATCGTTTGTCTAATATCCTGCTGTTACTACTCATTAACATTAAGAGAAGTTTTGTTTTGTTCTGCTATGGCGCTCGCCATCCATTCTCTGAAATCGTCCTCAGACTGCACAATCAAGCGACCTCGCATTTTATAATGCCCCCAGCCACACAGTTCAGCACAGACGATGTCGTAGGTTCCGGTCTTTTTCGCTTCAAACCAAATGTGCTGTTTCATGCCCGGCACAACATCCTGCTTGATACGCATATTTGGCAAAAAGAAACTGTGCAACACATCTTGTGTCTGAATCCGAATAACGATTTCTTCATTGACTGGTATATGGAGATCATTCACAAGATGAACATCATCCGGCGTACCGATAATTTTATCTTCACCAGCATATTGCATGCGCCATTCAAATTGACGCCCCGTGACTAAAAGCAATGGTGGTTTTTTGAAACCAGTCGCTTTGTCAGTTGGGTATTTCATCCGAGCATCTGCCCACGCGTCCATCTGAAAGATCGCAATAAACAGTAACGTTGCCGCCGGTATGATTGACCAAATGATCTCCACTGTATGCGATCCATGCAGATACTTGACCGGTTCTGTATTCCGATCGGCATCATATTTCCACATGAACCAGAACATCAAAAACGACGTCACAATGAACACGACTCCCGTCAAATACAGGATAAACATGAACAGCTTATCGACAACCGCACCGTGTTGGCTAATATCCTCAGGTAACCAATGGTTAGCAAAAATGCCACCAGGTATAGCGGCAAATACGAACGCCGCGACACCAAGAATTGGTACTGACAGGAATAGTAGGCTCCAAAAACGTCCCACCTTGTTTCTCCCAAAAAATAAATTACGTTGAATTACTTAAAATGTTTTACGATAACTCGATACTAATTACGATCGCGCTGAAATGTCGGGGCTGATTGTGGTCGACTCGATGCCTCATACGGCAAACTCAACACATAGGCTACCAATCCCCATGTCTCTGCTTCTGTCAACTTAGTATTACCCGGCATCGGTGTGCCTTGAATTCCAGATGTAATGCGTTGGTAGATATCGATCGGTCGACGGCCACCGCGAAAGTTCCCTAAACGCAAATTACGAGGCGAGATTGCTCGAGGCTTTAATGCCCCAATACCCGCTAAATGTTCGTTGTAGAAATACAGTTGGCTTTCGAGGCTAATGTCTTCCACGTCCGCTTCGGCACCCGCGGATGCGTCACTGGCACTAGGATCGAGACCGAGTAATTCCAACGTCCAATTGTCGTACAAGTTCTTTTGGCCGTCACCGATGGCCGTCTGACCATGACAACTAAAACAGTTCGCCTTACCCTGAAAGAACAACGTGCGGCCAATCTTCACGCTCGCTGGTGAATTCCAATTGTCAGGCGCTGCGGCTATTGTGCGTTGAGCATTACCGGTCTTATCAGGTCCGACCCACTGAATAACAACATTACTGATCATCTCCTTAACGAAGGCCAGATCGTCCGCTTTTTTAACGCCGTTGTCAAATTCAACTAACAACGGGTGTTCGTCACTCGTTGTGATTTCCAGAGTCGCATTGATCAAGCTTCGTTCGACTTCGCCGCGAATCGCCAAGTAAATGACATAATCGATCATCTGGTTAATATCCGTACCGGCAAGAACGCGGAAACTAGGCATCGCCGTACCTGGAATACCTTGTAGCAGAGTGGTTTTTAGATCTTCTTTCGATGGTTTTTTGAACGTACCGCCAGCATCGGTCATCTTGAACTTAAATTGACCCAGTCGATAATCTCGTGGATAGGGATTTAGGAATGATGCCGTTGGACCTTGTCCGTCACCCGTGACACCGTGGCAATGTGCACAGTGCTGGCGATACAACCCTCGAGGAATATGTGCTTCGTCTCGTTCCACGGGTCCCGCAGCTTGTTGTAACTTGCTCATACTCAGGAAATCACCTAGACCGACTCCACCAGGGATTCGCGGATTGTCCGGAGTTCCAAAAGCACCTTCTAAGATAGTACTGATGTTCTCTTTTTGCGATTCAATCAGTAGCACAACAGGATTTTCCAGTTTACGCATTTGCGGCTTAGCGACATCCGGTTTCCACTGCGCTGCTTGTACATAAGATTCGTTAAACTGAAAGTAAGCGGGGTCACTACAGGCGGTCAACAAAACCGAACATACCAAGACAGCAATGGATGCAATCCGTACTCCCTGGTGTCGGTTGTTGTGAAACTGTTTCATCTCTCTGTATCCAATCATTCTTTCTGTTATCGCAGTTGATTCTGCATGCACTCAAACATTTGCGCATGAATCGTGTTTTATTTGACCGCTTTTGTTCTACAGGTTTACCTTTAAAGTGCGCTATTAAATAAGCTTGCTTCAATCTCAATGTTTAACTCTCGCTGTTCGCCCGGTTCTAAGGGATCTAAGTTAAACTTGCCGCGACTCAATTTCACACCAGTCCCGTTTATCGTTATTTCAAATGCGCCTGACTGTAAGACTTCATGCCAAAACTTAAATGGCAGAGCCACACCAGTGGGAACATTGCTTATTTGGAAAGAACCATCTTCGCCGGTTACTGCAAAGAATGGAGCATCTCGCACGATGAGGTACGACGACATCCAGGGATGTGATTTACAGTCGACGGTAAACGGTTTGCTTTCTTGATAGATCGGTTTGTAAGTTACCGATGAATTTGGCCCAACTTGCATATTAGCCGATGTTAGACCTGCTAGATTTGCATTGTGCCCCACCGTATCACTGTTCTTGATTTCTAATACTTGATTAGTTCGCATCGCATAAATACGCGACAA
>DTSG01000416.1 GCA_012965455.1 Planctomycetaceae bacterium
TGTCCCTGCTGCAAGCATTACCGAGTGACCAAATACGCGTGACATATGAAGACAAATTAAATACTGGTGAAGGCGTTTCAATTCTGACTACTAGCGGTCGTTGTCTAGAAGGAAATATCGGCGGCGTGCGAGTTACGCGAGCTCTCATTTCAGATCAGGCACTACGCGTCCAGACGCAGTTGAAGACTGCGGACGCATTGACGCGCATCGGTAACCGCTACAAAGAATTTGGCTTAGAGAAGAAGGCCTCGGAAAAATACGAACTCGCACTACGCATCTGTGAAGATATGATGTTAGAAGTGCAGCGACTGCGAGGCCGACTGTTGGAGGAAACCTATGTGCAATTGTGGCACATCTACTTTGAAATGGACCGCTTGAATTTGGCTTCGGCGATGTGTGCTCGTTTACAAAGAGAATTCCCGTCGAGTGGATTTGTCGATGATGCTCTATTGCAACTTGCTGATGTCGCTCGAGTCGAAGGCGAATTGAATCGTGCGATTGGTATCTACACTCGACTTGTCAACATGAAGACCAGTCAACTTCGTGGTGAAGCACAGTTTGGAATTGCTGAGTGTTTTGAGTCGATGGCAGAAGCACAGACCAGCGAAGCTGCGGTAGCACAGTTGCAAGATCGCGCGTTTCAGGAATTTAAGAAAGTCTATGATCAGTTTCCCGAAAGTGGTCGAGTCGGCGAAGCTGTGGCCAAGATGGCGGATCACTATTATCAGCAAAAAGATTATGCGCGGGCGATTGATACTTTTGAAACTGTGTTGGACAGTCATCCCGACGCTAGGTTCTTAGATGTGATTTTATTCAATTATGGTCGCTGCTTGTTTCGCATGGATCGACAAGGTCCGGCGCGGCAGCGGTTTGAACAGTTGATCGCGGATTTCCCCGAGAGTCAATTGGCACCGGATGCAAAGAAAATCGCTGAGGCTCTCAAAGGAGCAGGGTTTTAGCCAGCGGTTGTAATAAACTTGAAACGGCAGATACACGTAATGAGAGGAAGTTGTGAAGAGCGGTTTTCCGCCTCTTTCGACGAAGCTAGGAACACGATAAACATGAATATGAAACGAATCTTGTTAGTAGTGATGGTAATTAGCTTGGCGTTGGTTGGTAATTCCCCAATCCTGTTACATGCCCAATCAACAGAGGCAGAGGCAGAGACGGATAAAATTAATCAACAATTAAGTCAGCTGGAATCGGAACTGGGGAAATTTAAGGATGCCTCGCCGGAAGCGGCGGCATTAATGTTGCAGCTTGCTAAGCAATATTATCAACATGGCCGGACGCTAGGTTTAGTTAGAATTTGCCAACGCTTTACGCAAATTCACATTAAGCACCCGCAGCACGAAGCGATGATGTTGCAGTTGATGGATGGGCAACAAGTGCTTTCGCGAAACAACGATCTAATAATATCCGCTCGGCAGTTTCTGCAGCGATATCCTAAATCGTCCAAGGCGGCCGAGATGGAAATTCGCCTAGCCGACGCACTACACCAAACACCAGATCGAGCAGCCGCTGCTCACGCCGCTGAAATAGTCTGGCAGCGTTATGGCAATAATCCGATTGGCAAGAAATATGTCCAACGGGCTGTTTATTTATTCCAGCTTCAAGGTGGTGTGCCGTTGCAGACCCAAGCAGCGGAGTTATCCGAAGCGGCTTTCAATAAAATACCCAATGGTATGTTTGCACAGCAGATGGCAGAAAATGCAATTTATTTGTATGCGCGACTTTCATTGCGAGTGGAATCGAATCGGGTGATTGCCAAGCTGTTTCAACGCAAGTTAAGCGGCGATGCAGAACAACAGCGACGGTGGCACATTACCACCGCACTGAATTATGAACAATTGCAGCAATACACGAATGCCGCAGTTGCCTATCAACGTGCTGGACAATTACGCGCTGACGCAGACGCGCTTTACGCGCAAACGATCGATGTGTATCGCAGCGCCACAAATCCCGCTCAGACTGAAACACTAGTACAGCAGTTCAAGCGATTGTATCCGAACGATCAACGTAAATGGTTGTTACAACAATACGCGGCAAACCAGTATCAAAATGCGATGAACACCGCCAAAGCATTGCAATTGATGCGTGAAGCCCTAGTTGGTGATGCGACAACTCACAATGCTGCGGGAGTGTTTATCGGGCTTAACGGTAAGGAACTACCAAAGTTGCAGGACACCGAACGAGTGTTTCGAGCGGCAATCGGAAAAACTCAAGACGCAACGACTCGGGCCAGATTGTACCGATATTTGGCTTTCAATATTTACACGGGTGAAGCATTTAATAAGAACCGCGCGTTGCAACTATGTCGGGAATTCTTATCTCGCTATCCTGAAAATAGTAGCGACACGCACGTGATGATTGACTATTTGTTCAAAAACTCTGAGGACGATAATCGTTTTCGTACCGATGTCAAAATGGTATTGGCAGCCCGCAAA
>DTSG01000417.1 GCA_012965455.1 Planctomycetaceae bacterium
CGCTAGCAAAAATTCCAATTCCGGAATCGAGATAATCATGGAAGTCTTCGTCTGACGGTGAGAAATATTCATCTAGCGCCTCGGCAACTGATATCCTATCCAATTTCCAATGTCGCGGCGCAGCATCGCATTTATCTTCATGGGCGATAATATAGAGGCTTGAGTTATAGAATACGATCGCCCTCGGAGCAATTCGACGAGTACTCGTTGCGTGCTGTAGTGAGGAATACTCGATGTGACACCAACGATGTTGCAGTACGCAGCGTTCGAGAGTTTTGAGAAACCCCTGGTGGTTTTCATAGGTTTTAGACGGTGTCCCCGTGATAAACAGGGTTTGACGGCACCGTTGGTAATGCTTCCATACGCTTTCCGGGACTTCCTCCTGCACGCGTTTCCAAAAAGAATTGATTCCCTGTCCGATGAACGTTCCGCTGAGGGGGGCGAGCAGTTCCCGCCCCAGAGAGAGGGCAACGAGTTCAGTGGCGGTCGCTGTAATTGTGTAAGCGTGCTTGGCGTTAGGTCCGAGTTTCCAGACTTTACCGCGCTGAAGTTCCTCGTTAACGATATCGATACCGGCAGATTGTAATGCTTCGATATCACGGCGTAGCGTCCTGGTGTGCAGAGATGTTAATCCGAGATCCTCTACCAAGCTGTCACGTAGCTCCGCAAGGGTGCTACCAAAACGGGTACGTTCTAGAGCCTGGAGCAATTTGTGCTGTCGAATTAGCTGTTCATTTCGTGCCACGACGATAATCCATTAATCTGTGGTGACCAAGTATGACATTATTAGATTGTAGACCAATCTATCGGTCGTTTTGAATCAAGCAACGGCAGATTACAGGCGATTGCTTCGGAGTATTTCTGGGAAGCGCCGGTGTTAAAAACGACAATGTTGTCATCCGCCGATATAGTACCGTCGTCCAGACATTGTTCCACCGCGGCGAAACACGCGCCGGTTTCCGGACAGATACTGATACCTTCCGTGGCCGTTGCCCGCAACATCCATGGCGTGATAGACATTTCATCCACCGCGACGGCTGACCCGCCGCTCTGTTTAATCGCATCGAGAATCATGAAGTCACCAACGGCCGCGGGAACGCGAATCCCGCGAGCAATCGTTTGCGCATTTTGGACAGGGGTCGCGTGCTTCGCGCCGGATTGGTACGCATTGACTATCGGAGAACAACCAGTGCTCTGTACGGAGATCATGCGAGGCATCACGGAGGAATCTAGCCAACCCATTTCACGAAGTTCGTTAAAGGCTTTCCACATGCCGATGAGACCTGTTCCACCGCCGGTGGGATAGAAAATGACATCCGGCAAATTCCAATTGAACTGTTCCGCTAACTCCAACCCCATCGTCTTCTTGCCTTCGATGCGATACGGCTCCTTCAACGTTGAGAGATCAAACCAACCCATTGGTTCTTTTCCATCGTTAACAATCCTGCCACAATCGTTGATTAAGCCGTTTACGAGAAACGCGTGAGCACCTGCGGCGGACGCTTCGTATTGGTTAATAATGGGGGTGTCTTGAGGCATAAATACATAGCATTGCATTCCCGCGCGGGCCGCGTAGGCCGCGGCGGCGCCACCGGCGTTGCCGGCTGTCGGTAGGGCAACGGTTTCAATTCCAAAGTGATTCGCCATCGTAATGGCCAGTGCCATTCCACGACTCTTAAAGCTGCCTGTGGGAAGTTGTGATTCATCTTTGACGTTGAGGTTACTCAGACCCATCTTTGCTCCGAGCCTTGGGCAGGGGAGGACGGGTGTCATGCCCTCACCGAGTGATACTATCTTCGTGGGGTCATACGCAGGCAACAACTCTGCGTAACGCCAAATCGTGGTGGGTCGGCTCAGCAAATCTTGTTTCGTCATTGTGCGGGTCACCGCCTCAAGGTCATATCGTACCCAGATTGGCCGGTCATTATGAAGCGTGTGGATAGTTTGCGGGGGTAGGCGTTCGCCGTCAATGGCGCCCTCTAGGTGTGACACAAAATTAGTGGTCATCGTCGCGGTCATGATGGTCCTTAATTGGGTGGGACAAAGTTGTCGATGGTGGCTGGCTTTCGGGTTGTCAATTAGCCGAGGAAGCTTGCGACCTTGGTGTAGGCAGCGAACACACCGGCGATGAGTAGGCCAATCGCTGAAACGATGAGTAGAATATCAGATTTGCGGGTCGGTTTAAGGCGTTCGTCGCAATATTTATAGCGGAAATAAATGGCAGCACCACCGAGCATCGGCAGCATAATGGATTGCATAACACCGCTCATGATAATAGCGACTACTGGTTTTACGCCCATGATATAAGTTATGCCACAAACGGCAGGCAAGATTGCACACATCCATTTAACACTGCGT
Organism: Planctomycetaceae bacterium; assembly: GCA_012965455.1. Classification (GTDB taxonomy): domain Bacteria; phylum Planctomycetota; class Planctomycetia; order Pirellulales; family Pirellulaceae; genus UBA721. The sequence continues at coordinate 2,359 of DTSG01000417.1, forward strand.
CGATAGGAATCGTCAGTATCTTTTATCCAGCCGAGTGTCCGTAGGACGTCGGATAGCATACGGGCATTGCCCGCGCTGGCAACGAAAAATGTTGAATACAGTACCGCGATAGCACCAAACAAGAAGACAAATTGCGCTGTGGGGCCAAAGACTGGGCGGTACATAACGCTGAGTGAGCGAACCATATCGTCCCCTGCGGGTATTAGATGGATACGCCCTAGAATAGCGGCCCCTAGTAGAAAGAACGATACTGTGGCGAACGTATAAACTGCAGCGGAGCACCAAGCATCCCACCTCATAACGCGGATCCAGCCGCGGGCGCGATTAGCCCAATCTTCACTTTGGTCGCGGACACCGGTGAAGCTGGCGTAGCCGTGTTCCATGCACCAATACGGATAAGCAATGAGTTCTGCTGCCCCAACGCCGATAATTCCAAATGTCGCTAACGCAAAGCCCAAGCTCTCCGTCCACTCTCCCGGGCCCAGTCCGAAACTGAGACCTTCTTTGATATCCGCCCATTGAATTTTCCAAGCGATTGCGGAATCCATGGTTTGCAAGCCGAAAACATTCGCAATGGTGACCAAGGTAAACAACGCGACCATAACAGTCGAAAATGTTTGGATAAATGTGTAACGACCAATGACTAACAGAGCCATCGTTACAATTGTTAATCCAGCGGCGTACCAATTGTGGTCGTTCGAGGCATGAATTGCGGGCCGAGTAAATGCGTCAGTGTAGTATTGAATGAACGACGCTATCGTTGCTTGGTGTTGCGTAATTTCATCCTCAGTATTAGCGCGGAGATAGGCGTCGGTGGACAACGATAACTCCGTGCGCAGGCCAACAATCTTGGGCGACTCTGCCGAAATCGTGTTTCCAAATTGAATTCCGGACAACTGTTTCGTTAGTCGGCGTAAGCGGGGGTCGGGCAGCAATTGTTCGACTATACAGCGTTCCGCCAGTGATAAATCAGATGCCAACAAAGGTTTCAACAGGAGTCGGGCGTTTTCGGGATTGGGCAAAGCTTCGTCATCGACGGCCGTAAGTTTTGCGAAGGCACTTGCCGAGGCTATTTCGGTATCAATAATTTGCTGTTGTAGTGTTTTACGCGTTACGGGGTCCGTCGTGATGGAGTGCTGTGCTCGTGTAACTTCCAATACAGTTTCCGCCTCGCGATATGCGTTATGTTCGATGCCATATTCGGTAATGGGCATAGAAATGGACAGCGCCTGTCCAACGCCGCCGACGATGCCTCCAAGTTGGCCCATGATAAAAATAAACATGACGAACCAATACCAAATAAACCAATTGCCACGTCCAAGTCGTGGACCAGGTAGCTTGGAAAGGCCTTTGATGGAGGTGACGCCCGTCGTGATCGTGTAACGGCCAAGTTCAATTTGCACGAATACCTTAATCAGACATCCTATGACGATTAACCAAAGCAGCGAAAAACCACCTTTTGCGCCAGTCGTCGTAGTGGCAATAAGTTCACCGGAGCCGACGATTGACCCGGCAATGATCAAGCCAGGACCAAGTTTACTAAGGATGCCGCGAATTGAAGTGGGAGGCGTCTCCACGGCAGCATTAGGGTCTCTAGTGTCGAGTTCAGTCATTGTTGCTCCGGATGGAGTTATCGGGTGGTAACAGATGACTTAACGGAATTTAGTCACGTGCCGAATAACGTAATGTCCTATCAGCATAACAGCTTGCACAGCGAGTTTCATGCCCTGACTACGGAATTTTATCCAACACCATTTAGGCCAGCGAGCAGGGAGTTGCTCGACTGGTCACTCGCACCCCACAGGGAAACCGTAGGCTAGGGAATTATCGGAGAATGCTTGAGCCGTTCTAGCGGTCGTGGGTTTTTGAAGAGCGACGGTACCACGGGTGTAGCTATGGCAGATTCCGTCTCGGCTGAAAGCTCGGCCTTGTTGAGATCAAACGCGCTATTAGCGCGACCGAGTGACGGGTGTTCGCGTTGCACGATTCCGCCTAGCACTTCATAGGTATCATCGGCGGGAATGACGGGTAACGAACAGCCTAGACAAAAACACAGCAGGCCGGCTACTGTTGATCTAAGCACTAGTTTGGCATGACTGCGTACGGTGAACATTTACTAACTCCATCTCGATTTCCAATGCTGTAGAAATCGGACGAGTGCGGCAGCTTGTTTAACATAAAAGTGCAATTTGTATAAATTTTAAAGACCTAAAGCGGTCAAAATCCCCGGGTCAGAGAGTGTATCCGCGATTAGATCGACATTTTCATAACTTTGGCCCATATTATGCGACGCAGGAACGGCAACGGTAAATGCTCCTGCGGCTATTGCAGCGCGACAGCCATTTTCACTGTCCTCTAAGACTAACATTGTAGACGGGTCAATTTTTAGCAATTCTGCTACCTTAAGATAGGCATCTGGCGCGGGTTTGCCGTTTTCAATCTGGTCTCCGCCAAAAATTAATTCAAATTCGTTTAGGTATCCAAAACGGTCTATCAAGTTAGTCGCATAATCGGCACTGCTCGACGTACAGATCGCGCGGGGGATATTCTCCTGTTTAAGACGCTGTAGTAATTCTTCAAATCCAGGCATGAAAGCCAATATGGAATCCAACACGCAATCGAAATGCTGGTCTAGTTGCGCTCTGATTTCGATAACACTATCTGTAAGTGAATGGTAGTCTTTGAGTATTTGAGTTGAGACATCGCTAGGCTGTCCCATGATCTGCCCAACGACTTCTGGTGTTTGTTTTTTTCCTAGCGGTGCAAGTAGTTGGTTGGTGGCCTCGAGGAAGATCTCTTCTGTATTGAAGATCAACCCGTCAAGGTCAAAAACAACAGTCGTTGGTTTCGGGCGGGTAATTTGGGAATGTGTAGAGGGGGTGTCGTTCACGGTGTCCGGTCTTCTATGAATGTCTCAATGTTTGATTCTAGGATAGGTAGGGGCACAGCACCGTGGCGGAGAACAGCGTCGTGGAACTCCCGTATATCAAAATGAGCGCCAAGTTGGATGGAAGCTCGCTCACGAAGTTCACGGATCTTGAGTTCCCCCATCTTATAAGCTAGTGCCTGCCCTGGCCAAGCTATGTAGCGATCAACCTCGGCAACGATATTGTGCCTCGAAAGCGACGTGTTCTCGATCATGTAGTCAATTGCTTGTTTGCGAGTCCACCCTTGGTAGTGAATGCCGGTATCCACCACGAGGCGGCAGGCACGCCACATCTCGTAACTAAGACGACCAAAGTTGCTGTAAGGATCCGTGTAGAAGCCAACTTCCAACCCGAGTCTCTCGGCGTACAAGGCCCAACCTTCAACGAACGCCGTAAAGCCACTGTATTTCCGAAACAGTGGAAGATCCGTGAGTTCTTGCTGTAACGCTATTTGTAAATGGTGTCCAGGCACGGCTTCGTGCAGGCTCAATGCTTCTAATTCATACAAAGGACGGCTTTTGAGATTATAAGTATTGAGGAAATATTGGCCAGCGAGTTTTCCGCTGGCCGGCGGCGGCTGGTAGTAAGCGGTCGTAGTTTTGGGTGCGATATATGCTGGAATTACCTTGAGCCCGTAAGGGTTTCGTGGCAGATTGAGGAAGAGTTTCGGCAATTCACCATCCATTCGTTTAAGTATGTAGGCAGTTTCCTTCAAATAATCCTCAGCGTTGGTCGGATAAAATTTAGGATCCGTACGGAGGAATTGAAGGAAATCTGCGAAGTCGCCGTCAAATTCAACCTGGTCAATAACCTTGAGCATCTCGCTTTTAATACGGGCAACCTCAGTTAATCCAACCTGATGCACCTCGTCTGGAGATATTTCAAGTGTGGTAAAGTGTCGAACCCGATAGCGATAAAACTCACGACCGTTGGGCAATGCGGATGCCCCAATCGTCCCTCTAGCCGCAGGAATATATATGCGTTGCATGAAGTCATGGAAGCGTTTATAGGCGGGGACAACGGTGCTCGTAATGCTAAACATTGCTCGCTCCTGTAATTGATCTTTTTCGGCGTCGGTCAGGGCCTGCGAAAAATTACGAAATGGCGAATACAATAGGCTCCTTGTCGCGTCCTGTACGATGTGCGCGGATATCGTTTCCTCATAGCCTTGTAGCACGACCGATGGCAACACGTTACCCGTTGAAATCCCTTCCGTTAGCAGCGCGATATGCTGGTCGGTATATACACCAAATTTGTCCAGTCGATCGAGATAGTCACGATAATCTTGAACTGTCTTAAATGGTAGGGACTTATGTAGTTCTGCGAACTGCATATGGAACCCTGAGCGATTCGAAATAGGGATTAAATAGGTTTTGTATTTGAATTCGAGAGAATCGTCGATCAACAACCGCTTCAATATAGCTAGATTCGTTTGGTTGGCTGTGGAAAGTCGGGAGGAGTCGATTTCGGATAATTTAGACAATATACGGGCGGAGTCTTTAGCAAGTTTCAGTTGCTGCGACAGGGAGACATCGGGAAGTTGATTAGCGCTTTTCTTGTCGCCAAGGGAGGCCGCTAGAAATGGATTTACTGCCAGCGTCTGCTGCCAGTGCGCTTCGACAAGCTTCTCAAACGCGACATCCGTACGAGTTGTGTCGGACGCGTGAGCAGCGCAGGAAAATAGAGTTAGCACACAAAGCATATGTAATTTAGCAGGGAGAACCATGTGTAAGTCGCGCCTAGAGTTATTGTTTTTTAATAGCAGATTGAATATTCATCCATGTTTGTTATAACGTAGCAGATACTAGCCGACTCTTCATCCACACGCAAGGATGTGAATGCGCTACACTGAAGATATATAGAAACATGCGAACCGTAAGTGGAATGGAGGCCGATTAATGGCAGGGGCAATTACCAGCGGTGCTGACCGAAAAGCAGCGATTCGAAAAATCGCGTTTGCGAATCGGCGCGATCAAGAGAATAAAGATGATTTGAGTCGTGATATCATGCGGACGTTTATGGAGCTGCCAGAATATGCTGAAGCGCAAACCGTAATGTTTTATGTTGATGTGCGAGCAGAAGTGCGTACCCGTTTCGATTTGCCTGTTGCGCTTCAACAGGGAAAAAAGGTTGTCGTCCCGTGGTGTAACGACGAGGGTGAGCTTGAACTATTTCATCTAGAATCAATGGATGAGTTGGAAATTGGAATGTATAACATTCTGGAACCGGCGGCTCATCTGCGAGATATCACCATAAAACGAACTGAAGTATCGGAATTGGATCTAATCATGGTGCCGGGCGTTGGTTTCGATTCTCGCGGCGGTCGAACGGGGATGGGGAAAGGTTATTATGACAAGTGTCTCGAGCATGCTAGACCAGATGCAACGATTGTCGCTGTCTGCTTTGAGTGTCAGATTTTCGAGGAGATTCCCGTTCAATCCCATGACATCTACATGGACAAAGTGATAACTGAAGCGACAACTTACGAGGGAATAGGCCGATCGTAACGGGACCACGATCGGCGATATGCTGGGTTCGGTAAAATACTTATACGATCGTTTTTGAACTTGGAAAGATCCGCGAATTGAAAACACAAGATCACGCCGTGGAGTGCGAAATTGAGGATACGTATGCGGAAGCCTTTAAGGGTATTTACGCGGAGGTATTGATCACCGCTCGTGACCGTGTGTGGCTTGATCGAGCGGTGGCAGCTTGTACTGGGCACGCTTCAAGTACCATTATGTGTGACTGTGAGGCCGGCGTCGACCGTTATCTGGACGAGTCACTAACACCTGATAACCGCATTGGAGCGGTTGTTCAATTTCATGTACCGAAGTTCAAACGCAATCGCGAGCGGCATCTCGAAAAAGTCCTAATTGCTCGGCTTAGTCAAAACGTATTGACCTGCCCCACCGCGCGTGTGTTCAACATGCTCGAAGATGGCGACTACTTTACAGTGGGCAAGAAGATTGCGTTCTTCGGCGATGGATATCAGTTCAAAGCAAATCGATTTGGTCGGGAGTTGTGGGTTATTCCTATCATGGGCGGTGAATTTGAACTGTCGCGACGATTTGGATTTCGTGAAGGTGTAATGGGCGGTAACTTGTGGTTTATGGGGGAAACCGTTGACATAGCGATTACAGCAGCTAGCGCCGCAGCGGTAGCCGCTGATGCAACACCTGGCGTGGTAACGACATTTCCCGGTGGTGTGGCGTCGAGTGCAAGTAAGGCTGGCAGCAAATATAAGTTCCTGATCGCCAGCACGTTTGAGAAATTTTGTCCGACGCTGCGCGAGCAACTCGGCGATCAGAGTGGCGTTCCGCCAGGGGTAAATTCAATCATGGAAATAATTGTTAACGGCGCGTCGCTGGAAGACGTGGCAAAGGCAACTTACGCTGCCATCACCGCCGCCAAGTCAACGCCAGGATTGAAATTGATAACGGCCGGGAACTACAACGGTCGTCTAGGCCAGTCATTCATTTATCTGAGACCAGAGTTGCATTAATTCGAATCGTCAGCGTTAGGAACGCGCAGTTGAATTGACTGCAAGTTCATTTGTACGGAGACCGCTCGATTGCCAGTTGGTCACACATTATTCTCGTCGCACAAATTCTGACAATAGTATATTTGGCGAGCTATCTCTCCAAATCCAAGTTTCGGGTAT
>DTSG01000418.1 GCA_012965455.1 Planctomycetaceae bacterium
GCATCACACCAAAACGTCAACGAAAGAATCTCGACTTGCTGGCGTCGTTCAACGCCCGCCACGCCGCGGAGCATCCCCAGCATGCGGAACTTGCCGCACGTTTAGAAAGCTATGAGCTAGCTTTCCGGATGCAAACCGAAGTTCCCAAAGCGATTGATTTTTCCGACGAATCCGAAAAGACGTTAGCCATGTATGGCGTCGGTAAAACAGAAACCGATGCATTCGGTCGTAAGTGCCTGCTGGCACGAAAGATGGTCGAAAAAGGGGTGCGATTTGTGCAGCTATTCAAAGGTACATGGGACAGCCACGATTACATCGAACGCGCCCACGGAAATCTCATTGAAAGTGTTGATCAACCAATCGCGGCGCTGATCAAAGACCTGAAGGCACGAGGGCTGCTGGAAAGCACGCTGATTGTCTGGTGCGGCGAATTCGGACGTACTCCTGACAACGGTCTACGTGGCGGAATCGCCTACGGCCGCGATCATAATCCTAACGCCATGACGATCTGGATGGCCGGCGGCGGTTGCAACGCAGGGCATACCATCGGGGCAACTGACGAAACCGGAATGACCGCCGTCGAGAAAGTACACCACGTACGTGACTTTCATATCACACTGCTCAGACTCCTCGGACTCGATGACAACAAACTGACATATTACCACGCCGGACGTTTTAAACAGCTAAGCCAATTTGGTGGTAAATTGATCGACGATTTGATTGCTTGAGACTGCAGTCGCCGATCCAAGTTACAATTCGTGAATGACTTCTGTCAGAACCAGCCCATCTGGGTGATTGGTTTTCCATTCGCCCCACGTCATCAATTCAAATGGGTACTCATCATAGGGAATATCTTCAGCTTCCTGTAGAAAAGGGATACCATCGACCAACATAGCCATATGTCCGTCGGCGAGCCCATGTTGCATAATCTTCATTTTCTCGCCGCCGACCATTCCCTGGAAAACGCGGACGCATTCAGATTCATTACAGTAGGTTACCGCGATAGGCAGGTCTTCATATATTTCACTGACCACATGCTCTCCCATACCGTTCATCCAACGTTTTGGAAATGCGTAGTGCTGTTCACCAATGTTTAACGTAATCACCTCATCCTGATCATCAAGGCTGGTCTCCTGGACTGTCGCAAAAGAGCGATTTGGCGTTTCAAACTCACCCGGTGTAATCGGTACCCGCATCAGTTCGGAAGCGGGCCCGCTGTTAGACACTTTTAGCGCCGGGAGCTCGGCTACGAGCAAGATACCGAATGCCAGCAATACGGCTAGCAGCAATATCCCCGCACCAGTAGCAGCTTGCTTTACCGTGACCATCGCCTCACTCCCCAACAATAAAATTAAACGTGATATAATAGATACATGCAGGTGGGTTGCCTTAGTATCACCATTCAATTTATAGGGTATCGTGTCCAATATTACATCACCAGTCATTGTTGGAAACAACGATTTTCGTTTTTCCGCCGCTGCCCATTGGGCTCAACTCCCCGCAGGGATCGGCTGGCTGGATGTTGTTGCGGTATCGTTTACATCCAACCACAATGTTTACGTAAACAACCGTGGTGACTGCGAGATGATTTACTTTGACGCAGATGGTAACTATCTGGGCGACTGGGGTGAAACAGATTTTGTTCGACCACACGGGCTCACGATTTCTAGGGCGGATGAGGTTTACTGTACAGACGACTTTGGGCACACCGTTACCCGCTACGATCTTCATGGTCAGGTAACTCAACAATTGGGTACGCGGGGGGTTTCCAGCCAGACAGGCGCCGTGGATGTAGACTATCGGAATATAAAGCACTCGGCAGGTCCGTTTAATTTTCCCACTAACTTGGCAATTGCGGACAACGGTGACCTTTACATTACCGATGGTTATGGCAATGCGCGGGTACACCAGTTCAGCGCCTCCGGAAAACTGTTAAACAGCTGGGGCAACCCTGGATCCGGCCCTGGAGAGTTTCATGTTCCTCACGATATCCGCATCTGTGACCAGGGAATGATCTGGGTAGCTGACCGTGAGAACGACCGCATCCAGCGTTTTGATCCCGCGGGAACTTATATAGATAGTATTACGGATCTCGCCCGACCAGCTTCTCTGGATTTTGGCAGCGAGGGTGAAATTTATATATTTGAATTAGGCTATCAGGCGGGGATGTTTCCCGGTGAAGTACCTCCGTCGGATAGTGCCAGCGGCGGACGCTTAACAATCCTCGACCATAATTTAAACATGGTCTGTCGCATCGGTGGCGGTGAAAAAAGTGGCAGTGCGGGAGATTTCTATGCACCCCATAATGTTCGCGTTGACCATCAGGGAAATTTATATCTAGCCGAAGTTGTCTGGGCCGCAGGGGGTCGCGAGGGGCGTGCACCGGATGGTTGTTCAGCGCTACAAAAACTGACTCGCGTTATCGAAAGCTAATTTAC
>DTSG01000419.1:0-1769 GCA_012965455.1 Planctomycetaceae bacterium
CCGTCCTTGAGTTGAGCATATACTTTCACATACACTGTTCCCAGCGGTTTGCGGCTTTTTGCTTGTAACACTTGAATTTGTCCATATTTCTGAATCACTTGGACTGCCAACGCGTGCGAGTAATAGGCGCGTGTCTGAGTTTGCCCAGCCCCAACAATTTCAACTAATACGTTGCGGCTCTTAAGCTCGTCCGGCAGAGTGAATTTATGGGAGTTACGCGCCGCTGCCAATTCGATGACGTTACTATGGTTTGGTTTAATGAAACTAAACCCGCCCGAGAAATTCTGCACAAATGGATTACGGCTGAATAGCAACTCAATATCGATTTCGTAATAATTCACTTTGATCGAACTCAAGTTCTGATAGTCCACAATCACTTCCCCACTTTCAACTTTAAAGTCAAAACCGGGTTCCGTGGCCGCGAGTTGAGTTTGGTTTTGGTTCTGGTCATCGGTGTCGGTTACACCAGCGCCGCCGCCGCCAATCTCATCAACTTGTTGGACAACGTTCTCGAAGATTTTTCGCCATCGGTCCACTGGGTATTTATCGTACTTAACGGCAATCGCTTTAGCGGTCTTAGCGTCTCCTTGCGACAATGCAAGATAACTGGCAAAGTAATCGTGTTGCAGGCGGGTCGCTAGTTGTTCTGTGTCCACCATCGCAAATCTGGCAATTGCCTCCTCAACTCGATCTTGCAACAGCAGATAATAGACCACCGCCAAAGAATCCTCACTCGATAGCTTTTGCTTGTAACTCAACAATTTGAGCAAACGATTATATTGCGCGTAGAATCGATCGTTCAATATCTGTCGTTTCGCACCAAGTTGATGCGCTCGTGCATTTACCAAGGGTCGGTATTCCATATGCTCGTAAGTCCGGCGAATCACAGGATCAATGGTCAGCAAAGGGCTTACCAAATGATATCCGACGACCGTATTAACTCGCTTTTCATGGTCAAGATAATGGTTTACTTCTGCCGGCAAGTTGTGCATGACAGCATAGGACCACAACGCATGGTCATATTGGTGTCGCGACTTTAGCAAGCTAGTTGTTTGTTGAAACATCGACTTGTCACGCATTCGGAATGCTATTTTAACCAAATTCAAATTGTGAACATTATTGATCTTAAGATATTCCAACACTTGCTCGTCACTACCGTTCTGAGACACGTACGCCCAGGAAGTTGTGTCAATCTTGGATAATGTCTTTACAACCTTGAATTCAACAGCATCCGCGGCCGCCAACAGTTGTTCGCTGCTAGAGGCATGCACTGGGAATTGCGAGTACGTTCCAACCACAGGAAAATAGAAATAGAATTCAATCGTCTCCGTGTTGTAGCCCTCAAGACGCAAATATTCACTGTTCGTTTTGTGTCCAGACAAAACAGGAATCGCCCCGACTGGGATTTCAAACAATACGTCCAGTTTGCGAGGCGCAGAACTTGGATTGGTAACCACAACTTCACAACCATAAACCGTTTGCACGAGAAATTCATCCGTTATAAATTTGTCCCGTTTCTCGTTGCCGACTTGAATAAAACGATCGCCATGGCGAAAGTAATTCTGACTGACCAAGATGGGGGTCAACTTCTCGTTCATTTCCGCCGGATTTACTTCTTCATGGAATACGATCATTGGTCCACCGCTCGTTATTCGCATGGCCCGGCCTTCCATCTTAATATCAGCTTCGTCTGCTTTAAAAGGAAGATCAATTACGGCCAATGCCAGCATCATTTCTGTAAAATTGCGACTCGCTTGTGCCACATGCGG
>DTSG01000419.1:1779-2431 GCA_012965455.1 Planctomycetaceae bacterium
TGCCCATCTTTATGGGATGCCCAGTCGTTCCAAAAACCATTGATGCTAACCAGTGAAGCAATTTGCTGTTGAATCGGAAGCTTGTAGTAGTTGTTTTCCACCCATTCCTGAGTTTTTTCTTGTTCGCGATATAGGCTACGCACTTCGGATCGTAATTTTTCATTATTTTTGAAGAACACTTCAGCTTTTTGTCCAGCGGCGCGGTCACCCCGATATCTCAATTCTTGTTCTTCCACAGCTTTCTTGCGGTCTCGCTGTAGCATATTCAGATTTGACGCTCGCTTATCTGCCAATTCCTTTGATTTTTCAGCGGATGGTGGGGCAGCCGGTTGGCCCCCACTCCTTCCGAGTTCCCTCTGTAACTTGCCAGTTGCCTCCTCACCAAATCTGGCGGCGCCGCCCATGCCACCGCCTGTTAATTGCCGCCGCGCATCTACGCCCATCTGCTCTGATAAATTCCGGTTACTATCGACAAAGTCCAATAACGCGTCGTCCGCGTTCAAACCACCTCTAAAGAGGGCTGTTTCAAACAACATGTTGAACTGGTCGGTATTGGGCGGCACGAGGTCCCATAGATCCTGCAGGTGCCGTTCAGATGCGCCGCGTTCCGCATTTACGTGACGACCTAACAACACTCGTTCAACAACGTTTA
>DTSG01000420.1 GCA_012965455.1 Planctomycetaceae bacterium
GGTGCGTGGCTTATTAAGCTAATCTCATGCCATGTGTAATTAGAGGAACGATTGATAATGAAATATGAAGACCTCGGTGTCGTCCCAATTATAAACGCCTGTGGCACAGTCACGCGTTTAGGCGGTGCGCCCTTGCATACCGCGGCACTCGCTGCCTACGATTCCGCGGCGCAACAATCTGTTGCTATCGAAGAACTGCAAATCGCGGTTTCCCAACAACTTTCGCAATGGCTCGACTGCGAAGCTGGACTGATTGCCTCCGGTGCAGCAGCAGCATTAACACTGGGCACCGCCGCTATCCTGGCAGGAACTGATCTTGCTCGTATGGAAGCGCTGCCCGCTACAACCGAATTTCCAAACGAACTACTTATTGCCAGTGACCAACGCAGTGGTTATGACCATGCCGTGCGTGCTGCTGGAGCAAAAATAGTAGCGGTCGGAATGAATGAAGTTGTCAGTGGTGCTGGCGTACGACGCGTTGAACCATGGGAATATGCCGCAGCGATCACTGAGCAAACAGCGGGAATATTATACGTGCAAACCGATAGCTCTCGGCCGTTATTAGCAGATGTCATACGAGTTGCACAAGAACATGGTTTACCAGTACTTGTGGACGCGGCCGGAGAAATTCCGCCCGTGGAGAACCTCAAACGATTAGTGGATTCGGGGGCCGACCTGGTGGCGTTCAGTGGCGGTAAAGCGATGCGCGGTCCGCAAGCGACTGGACTGTTGCTTGGAACACGCACCTTAGTTGGTTCCGCACTACTGCAAATGCTGGATATGGACGATCACCCGACATTGTGGACAGCACCGGCGGAGTTTTTTGTTGCAGGTGAAGTCGTCGGGATGCCACGGCACGGTATTGGCCGTGGACTCAAAGTATCCAAGGAATCGATCATGGCGGTGATGACTGCACTCGAGAAATTCCTCGGGCCGGAACAGTCCAAGCTGATGAACTTGTGGCACGAAATGTTGCAACGAATTTCAGCTGCTTTGAGTGCCGCCGGAGTTACTGCCGAACTGATCGCTCACGAAAATCAGGTTCCGCAGCTGGATGTGAAAGTCAACTCGGAGCAGGATGCCTTTGAGGTTTGTCAATGCTTGCGGAGCTCTAGTCCGCGAGTATTTGTTGGGCATAGCCGTTTGGATGAAGGTGTGCTTGTAATCAATGCCATGGCGATACGAGAAAATGAAATCGAACCTCTAATCGCTGCTCTCCTCAGCCAGATCCACTAGTCGCTTAGCTAAGCCCGCTACTAAAGGAACTAGGGGCGGAAGAAAGCCCCCTAGGGCAAAGGGTTGTGAGGCAAGAAAATCGTTCAGCAGGGTATGCGGCTGTTGAAATAGGTAAGATATAACGATTTTTCCATTTTTTCCGAATCCTGTCACGGAGATGCAACTATTGTTCCGATGCTGTAATTAGGGACTATCTGGGTTTTTAGGGTAGATAGTCTACACATGCATTTAAAGGGAACGTGGACCGTTGCTAAAAACACTAAAATTACCGGCGCTGCTCATAGGAATTTTGCTACTTGGGCTAGTTTGCACCGTGACTGTAAACAAATCGCCGGACGCTAAAAAGGTGACACCGCTGGGTAAGACCGTACGGGTTTATGCGACCGCGATTGACATGGATGCGGGCGAGCTGTTTGACATGACTAAGATCAAGATCATTGAGGTTGCTGTGAACCAATTGGATGGGCTTGATGTTGTGAAAGACATTGGATTGATTCGCGACCAATATGCCGCTCAACGCCTAACTGTTGATTCACCCATTACAGCTGATCTATTGAGTGCCACCGAACCGATTGCTGCGACGCCCGTTGTAGCGCAGGATTCTGTGACCTCAGTACCGGTTGGGTATGGCGTGATTGCGATTGAAAGCTATCTAGATCCAATGCTCACAGAGCTACTCAAGTCAGGTTGTCGTGTCGACGTAACAGCATTGATTAAGGATGAGACGAACCGCTTGAAAATCGGCATTTCACGTTTGGCCACAGGGGTCGAAGTTTTGCAGACGTCGAGCGAATCGAGCGTGGGAGATTCGCGGGCCGCACTTACGTTATTAGTACCGCATGAAACCGTTGCTGCGATTCAATTGGCAATGGATTTGGGCACGTTGCATTTGAGTTTAACGGGTGCCGCCGATCAACAGGATTTACCTGCGGGGATGCTGACCACGCTTGAGACGTTGAGACTTTTAGCCGCACCTAAAATGGTAGATTTGGGATCGCCTCCGGATACCACGCCAACCATCAGCATCTCGGACGTGCCCGAGAATGAACCCAACACCCCCGCTGTGATAGACGCTCCGGAAGTCGCTATTGTCGATACGCCGGAAATCAATACTCAAGTTGACAATCTACCAGCAGAGGTAACTCCGCTCGAAGTTTATTGGAAGATGGAAGTGATGACTCCTGATGGT
>DTSG01000421.1:0-265 GCA_012965455.1 Planctomycetaceae bacterium
CGTCGGCGGCAACCTGTACAATTTGCTGGTAAATAATGGGGCCATGATCGAACTCGTTATCAACAAAGTGAATCGTGCAGCCACTTACCGTAACACCCGACTCGACGACAGCTTGATGCACTCGATTACCGTACATTCCTTTCCCACAAAAGGCAGGAATCAAGCTAGGGTGAATATTGACGACCCGATTAGTAAAGTCACTCGGGATCAATACGTGCTTCAAAAACCCCGCCATCGCGACATAATCGACGCCCAATTCTCGACA
>DTSG01000421.1:284-8899 GCA_012965455.1 Planctomycetaceae bacterium
GGGCGAATCAAATTGTGATCTGCGGACAATCTGTGTTTCGATACCAGCTGTTCTCGCAATTTCTACGCCGCCAACATTCGAACTGCTCGAAACGACTAAGCAAACGTCAACTTCAAGCGATCCCTTTGATACGCAATCAAGGATATTATTTAAGGTAGTCCCGCCACCGGAAATCCACACTGCAATTTTTATCATCACGTTGCCCATCGACAAACTGTCATTATTGAATTTGCTCTACAAACAATTCCAATTCCTCGTCCCCAATCACATGCTGCACACTTTCGCAATTCAGCGCCGCAGATCCGATACTATCGGCCAACGTTTCCGCCGCGATGAATTCACCGTGTCGCTCAACCGCCAGGGATACATCTGCCGACTGGGTAACAACGGAAACCACAATCCTATCCGTAAAATCGCATTTTATGTCCTTGCGACGATCCTGCACCAACCGCACAACGTCGCGGGCAAACCCTTCGCAAATAAGGTCGGAATTCAATTCTGTGTTTAATATGACAACACAATTGTCGCCCTGCGCGGCAGCCCAACCGTCTTTCGCAGCCAACCCCACCTGAATTTCGTTCGCCTCTAAAACGACATTTTCGGATTCAAGCGTTAGCGTTACCTGCCCATCACTTTCGAGTTGTGCCAACAGCACGCCGCCGTCAGCCGCAGCCAAGGCACTCTTCACTTGCGGCAGCAATGGCCCTAACCGTGGTCCCAGCAGTTGAAAATTGGGGGTAACTACATAAGTGATATATTCGTCGCCGCTCGTGGAATAGCTGATGGATTTTACATTCAGTTCCTCTCGCAATAACAAGTCGTGCGATTCGAGCCATTCCTGGTGCTCGGTGTCGACAAGGATCACTTCGACCCCTAGCAACGGCTGTCGCACCTTGAGTTTTGCTTGCATCCGCGCGCTGCGCCCCAAGCTCGCTATTTCACGTAGCGTTGCCATCCTCGCCGACAGCATCTGGTCCACCAACGTCGCATCCAATTCGGGATAATCACACAAGTGAACGCTCTCCCGTGTTGCCCCGTCATAAATACCAGAGAGTCCGCTCCAAATCGTATCGCTCAAAAAGGGTACAAATGGTGCTATCAGTTTGGTCAGCGTTACCAGGCATTCATACAACGTCCAGTAGCCATCAAGTTTCCCTTGATCTTCTTTATCAGACGCCCAAAACCGATCACGGCTCCGACGGACAAACCAATTACTGAGACCATCCACAAACCGATTGATTGCTAATGCCGCACCGTAATTATCGTAACGATCCATTCTCTCAGTTACATCAGCAATCGTCATCTGCAATTCACTCATTGCCCAGCGGTCCAACTCATGCCTCTGCGAGACTTCCCGATACCCGTGCGCCGCGACAAATTCACTTGGCAGCAGTTGGTCAATACTATCGGAGAGAGACACACCTGGATCAAAACCATCAATATTTGCATAGATTGTAAAAAAACTGTAAACGTTCCAAAGCCGTAGAATAAACTCAGGCATGCTTTCTTTGATGGCCTGTTCTTTATAGCGAATAGGGGTCCACGGGGCTTGATTCGCAAAAAAGTACCACCGCAGCGCGTCCGCTCCAAATTTATCAAAGATCTCGTTTGGCTCGCGATAGTTTCGTTTGCTTTTCGACATTTTACGCCCGTCTTCGCCGAGCATCAGACCTAGCACTACACAGTTACGGTACGGGTGGGGATACTCCCTCGACGCATCGGTTGCAACCGCAGTGCCGCCGAACAGCATTGTGCTAATAGCCAATTGGCTATAGAACCATCCTCGCGTCTGATCGATTGCTTCGCTGATAAAGTCCGCGGGAAATTGTTCCTTGAACTGATCCGCACCCTGATGTGGATAACCCCATTGTGCAAACGGCATTGCGCCGGAGTCATACCAACAATCAATAACCTCAGGAACTCGCTGCATTCGCGCACCCTCGCGAAACGGCGAGTCATACGTTATCGCGTCAATGTAGGGCTTATGAACTTTGAGATGTTCCGACAAGTCTGGAGCTGCGGATTTGGCAGCATCCCATACTTCCATACCTGTCGCCCCAGGTTTGCCAATTACCTCATCGTAGCTAGCAACCGCCTCGCGCTTTCCCGACTCTTCACATTCCCAGATCGGTAACGGCGTGCCCCAATAACGTTCACGCGACAACGACCAATCAACATTGGACTCAAGAAAATTACCAAACCGACCATCTTTAATATGCTCGGGCTGCCAATTGATTTCTTGATTGTTCGACAGCAACTCTTCTTTGAACTCCGTTGTTCGAATAAACCAACTCTCCCGTGGATATTGAATCAGCGGGTCCTCATCCGCCCGCCAACAAAAAGGATAGTCATGCAGCACTTGGTCTAGCAAAACCAAAATGCCCTTCTCCCGCAATTCCCGACAAATATCCTTATCCGCTTCCTTGACCCAACGCCCGGTGTAGCTACCTGCCTCTGCGGTAAACTTACCATCGGGGGCCACTGCACAAATTAAGGAGGGGCCTTGGCCTTCGGAAAATCGATTTTGTTGTTGTACCAGTACTTCGTAATCAATCTCGCCAAACGCTGGCGCCTGGTGCACAACACCAGTGCCACTGGCTGTCGTCACAAAATCACCCGCAACCACTCTCCAAGCAACATGTTGCTGAGTGCCGTCGAGCAACGCCCCTTGTTCATCGCCTAGATTGCCATGATAAAAATCGAACGGAGGCGTATAGCGCTGACCAACCAATTCGGATCCCAGGCACGTCTTTTGCAATTCCAATTCAAGCTTAAATTTATCACTGAGTGACGCAACTAAATCAGCAGCGACTATAAACGTTTTACCCGATTCGTCATCGTGTGCGTATGCGTACGTCAATTCTGGGTGCACGGCTGCAAACTGATTACTGGGCAACGTCCAGGGTGTTGTGGTCCAGATCAATAGCGACACATCCGCTTCATCGACTAGTGGAAATTCAACATAGACGCTTGGATCTGCGGTTTCGCGATATCCCTGCCCAACTTCTCCAGCGCTAAGTGCCGTCCCACCCTGGGCCCACCACCATACAATTTTATGTCCTCGATACAACAATCCCCTGTCGAACAAAACCTTTAACGACCACCACACGCTCTCTACATAGGACTGGTGATAGGTTACATAGGCCTGATCAAGATCCACCCAGAACCCAAGTCGTTCCGTCAACTCTTCCCACTCTCGCATGTACCGCCAGACACTTTCATGGCATTTGTGGATAAACTTTTCAATCCCGTACGCTTCGATTTCTTCCTTGGAATGAATTCCAAGTTCTTTGCATACTTCGACTTCGACTGGCAGTCCGTGGGTATCCCAACCTGCTTTTCGCTCGCACAAAAAACCCTTCATTGTCTTATATCGAGGGTAAAGATCCTTGATCGCTCGCGTCAAGCAATGCCCAGGGTGCGGCATACCATTAGCTGTAGGTGGACCTTCATAAAAAACGAACCGCGTACTATTTGCTCGATTGGCAAGAGTTTTGTTATACAGCTCACCGGTCTTCCACTGACGCAAAACGTCCTTTTCAAGGTTCGGAAAATCTGGATTGGTCGAGACTGTTTTGAACATATATGCGTCTACTCTTAGAGGATTATACTATTCTCTCTATGCAACGGTGGCACACCGTACTATTTCTCTTTCTCTTCACCGGCATCATCCTCATCATCAGCTTCATCATCCGCAACGGCATCATCAGGTGATATTTCCGCCTCATCATCTTTGCCTTTTACATCGTCCGCCTTTTTGCCATCATCGACATCTTTACTGTGCGTCACTGGTTTTTTGGTAGCTGGGTCAACAAATGTGAAGTCGTCTTCAAACTCCTCAACAACATCGTACTCGCCCTCGTCTTCATCCTCAAAGTCATCATCAAACTCGTCGTCGAAGTCATCATCGTCAAACTCCTCGATGTCCAGCTCTTCTTCTTCTTCTTCGTCGTCGTTGTCTGTCGAGTTAACGATCGGCGAATCCGGCGAGTCGTAATTGTCGGCGCGACTTTCAGTAGGTATCAAGTCAACTTCCAAATCGTCACCAATGAGAACGTCTGGTGCATCAGTTACACATGTCATCCGTCTATTCCTTTTTTAGGCACATCTAGTTAAGTTTTTGTTTGCTTGGGATCGCAGCCTTTTAATGGTATCGTCGCTCATTCATTTTTACATGACCGAGCAATATACATGCGCCGAGCGCTAACAACTCTCCGAACAATCGTCGACTGCTAATTTATCGACCTCGGCGTTATTTGACAACGGCGGTTGGCCACATTCTTTAAACATCCAGAGATAAATACTCGGGTTCCAGCTAAGCTGCTTACGTGTGATAGTCCGAGTTGAACTTCACATACTCACACGTCAAGTCACTCGACCAGATAGTAGCCCGACCGGTACCCTGCCCCAACACCAAATCAATGTTTGTGACAAACGTATTTTGCATTGAGTTGGAGACTTCAGTATCGTCAAACTTAATCGGCATTTCATTCCGGAAAAGGAGGAACCCATTCAATTCAAGCTGTAAGTCTTTCAAATCAAAATCAACTCCAGCATAACCCGCCGCCGATACAATTCGACCCCAGTTCGGGTCTGCACCTGCTACACACGTCTTAACTAAATTGCTCGCGCCTACCGAATCTGCCACTTTTCGAGCGTCTGAATCACCTGCCGCTCCTGAAACCGATATCTCCATCAAGTGGGTAGCGCCTTCGCCGTCTGCCGGAATCATTTTCGCCAACTCTATTAACGCCGAGGTTAACTCGTCCGCAAACGTCTGTAAATCACCGCCGGCCAACACGGTACCGTTCGCCTTCCCATTGGCCATCAACAATAAAGTGTCATTTGTACTGGTATGTCCTTCCACACTAATGCAATTAAAACTCTCATTCGCTGAGACAGTCAGCATACGTTGCGCATCCTCGATACCCAATTCAGCATCCGTGAGCACGCAGGCGAGCATCGTCGCCATATTCGGGCCAATCATTCCCGCCCCTTTAGCGACCGCAGTTAACCGCACAACTCCTTGACTCGTCTCAATACATCGATGAACGATCTTTTCCGACTTATCGGTAGTAAGAATGCCTTGCGCAGCGGCGAGAAACGCCGCTGGCGTAGAATCCAATTGGATACAGCCCGTATGCGCAGCGGGCCCGAGTTTATCCATTTCCAAATGAACACCAATAATCCCCGTGGACATTACCAACACTTGTTCATTATCAATTTTGAGCTCATCCGCAACAGCAGAGACCATCGCTACAACATCTTGCCTTCCCTGTTGCCCTGTGCAAGCGTTCGCATTGCCTGAATTGACAACAATTGCTCTGCAGGTGACATGCGGCGTATGATCGCGACACCATTCGACCGGAGCTGCGCATACTAGATTTTGGGTGAATACACCTACACAAAGAGCATCCACTTCACTTGCAAATATCGAATAATCGGGACTCGTTTCATCGGTTTTCACTCCACTGTGGTGACCCGAGAACAGATACCCTAGCGGTAGTTCAACGTTCGACATATTAGTTTTCCTGCAGACTATAAAAGTGCCGTAGCTTCTTCGTAGCCGCACATTAAATTGAAATTCTGGACAGCGGCTCCCGCGGCTCCTTTAATTAAATTATCGATCGCACTCACCACAACGAGCCTGTCACCATTCTCAAACACAGCGAGGTCGCAATAGTTAGTGTTGGCAACGTTTTTTGTTTCAACAGGATGGTTTACCACTCGCACAAACTGCTCTTCACGATAAGCATCTCGCAGCGCCGACATTGCATCGCTAGCAGAAACACCTTCGCTGGGGCGGACGTAACAAGTCGTAAATATTCCCCGGTGCATTGGAACTAAGTGCGGCGTAAACAATACCTCACAGATTTCTCCCGCTGCGGATGTGCAGTACTGTGAAATTTCTGGAGCATGGCGATGAGTTCCCACGCCGTAAGCCTTCACGGATTCATTGGCCATACAATACTGAAATGCAGCGTTGGTATTTCGCCCAGCGCCACTCACACCACTCATTGAATTGACGATTATATCACGGTGCGAAATTAATTTCTCTTGCAACAACGGCGTCAACGCCAATATTGCTGAGGTTGGGTAACATCCGGGATTCGCGACAAGATTGGCGTCGCGAATGTCGTCCCTGAATAACTCCGGTAAACCATAGGGTACGCTCCCTAATCGTTCACGATCGGGATGTTCAACGCCATACCATTTTTCATAAACAGCAACATCGTTTAATCGATAGTCCGCGCTAAAGTCAACAACCTTAACACCACCGCGCATTAAATCGCGGACAGTATTTGCCGATGCGGCGTGGGGCAAACAACTAAACACGAAATCGACCTCTGAACCAATCGTTTCAACGTCCAGTTGTGTTAACGGTATATCAAAGGAATTTGTCAGCGCAGGGTGAACGTCTTGTATCGACAATTTGTCTTCCAGACGACTCGTCGCAATTATCACTTCAGCGTCCGGATGGCGCGCAAGGATTTTCAATAATTCAAGCGCCGTGTAACCGGTCGCTCCAATAACTGCAATTCTGGTTGTCATCTTAGAGCCCTCATTATTTCGTCAACTACCAGCGGAAAATGTGGTAGACAAATAGTATAGTGGTTTAAGCCAATTAACTTAACCAGTGAAATCATCAAGAAGTGATAGTAGCTGCGACAGCACCATCGCGGTCGCTCCCCAAATCACTCCCTCTGGGACCCGAAAACCTGGTACATCTACCGGTTTCCACGTGTACGCTATATTCGAATACGTTCCCTGTCCCCTTTTCACCTCACTCAGTTTTACGACAAACGTAGAATCCACCTCAACCTCATTGGTTATTCCGTATGAGTCGTCCGTAAGCGTGGCGACAAATGGGAACATTAAATTATTACTGCGATATACGAACACTGGTTCCAACGCCGCAATAACTGAAATCGAGTCTGAGGCTATACCAATCTCTTCGTGTGTTTCCCTGACGGCGGCCATCTGCCACGACTCACCTGGGTCAACACCCCCGCCCGGAAAACTTATCTGACTAGCGTGGTGTTGTAAGTTCGCCGCCCGTTTGGTAAGCGTCACAGACAATTCCTCGCCTTCTCCTCGTAACAATATTAAGACTCCGGCTTGTCGCGTGGTGCTATGGCAAGGCCCACGGTGCCGCCCATAGCAAAAAGGAGGCTGCATCGTAGCATGAAACTGCGCGACGTCTTTGTCAGACCAACTGACAGATTCCAAGTATTCTATCAATGCATCATTCATGTTTCACCTCGTACACTGCATAATACGAGAACACGTTAACGGGCGGGAATTGTATAAGAAAGCGTGCGTCGCCGTCGAACCGTTTCTGTCCCGCCACACTAAACTGGGAAATCAGCAGGTAGCTGGCGCCAAA
The DNA here is from genome assembly GCA_012965455.1 of Planctomycetaceae bacterium. Classification (GTDB taxonomy): domain Bacteria; phylum Planctomycetota; class Planctomycetia; order Pirellulales; family Pirellulaceae; genus UBA721. The sequence goes on from DTSG01000421.1 coordinate 7,672, forward strand.
AGTGTCTGCAGACGAGGCGATTTCATCGTTGCTAAGTTGCCGTAGGCCTCGTCGCCCTCTACGTACAGGATAAACCGCCTCTTGTAGGTTGTACCATTTGACTAATCCAGCGGCATCTTGTGGCATATCCTTGCGGGTGACCACCTCGGCCCGCAGCGCATTCCATTTAAACGTTTGCTGCCTCACCGGCGTAATCAAAACTGCGTCACTGGGAGTATGTCGCCGTATCCAATGACAACAAGCCAAGAAATGACGTTCGATGCGCAATGTAACACCGCGTTGTCGATAAGGGTCAGTTATCGTTGCGTGGGGCAGTGCCAACACGTCACCGCGAGGGCGTGGATCCCAGAATCGGGCACTTTGGAATTCCCAAACCGGCCACACGATAATGAACGCCGTTGAAACCATCAGTGCCTTTGCCATGGAACCACTACGGTGGGCCAGCGCATTGCCAACAGACGCCGCTCCAAATGCTGCCGCGGCAGGAACCAAAACATCACTCGTGCGAAACCAATAAAATCGCAATAACGAATTTTGCAACGGCGAAGCCGAGCCCAAGCAATAATCTAATAAAATCCCCGTCACGCACAAACCTAGGCTCATGACAGCTAAACGCATCAAAACGCTCATCTTCCGCGTCACGTCCGGTCCCGCCCGCCACCACACCAGAACCCAAACCGTACACAAAGACCCAAATTTGACATACCGATCAAACTGGAAACTAGAAAAAAGCAGGTGGTGGGATAACCGCACGTGAACGGATATATAGTTGGCACGGCGCACTACCGCTGCGTCTGCCGCCGCCCCTAACCCCCACGCCGGAACAAATCCTATCAATCCGATACACAGTCCAATCCCACACGCTAATACCTCGAATCTATTTACCGTACGATCCTGTAGTAGGTCGCTTGCTCGATACAACACTACTAACACGGTTATCCAACCTCCAACCAACACGTGAAAAGCGACGGCGAGGCCCAACGACACCCAAACGATTTTCCAATTCTTACGAATTGCATACGATATTCCAAGGAAGCAAAAACCAAAAGCAAATCCTTTCGCTTCCACCCCTCCCACCACCCATTCGCCAGCCAGGTGGAAATTGGTTTGCAACACAAAAAACAATACTCCACTAATTATGCCCAACCCACGTCGCTGCCCCAGGGACCGCGATACTGATATCAACGCACCCGCAAGGAACAGCCAGCTAATCCACCTACCGATCCAG
>DTSG01000422.1 GCA_012965455.1 Planctomycetaceae bacterium
AGAAGCGGATGTCGTCCAATAATAAAGCAGCCACTAAAAATTCGAATCGCCGAGATTTTTTGAAGTCATCGACGTTACTTGGAGGTGCTATGGCTACGTCGCTTACCGCGGCAAATCCCGTGCATGCTCAAGGTTCGGACATCTTAAAAATTGGTTTAATTGGCTGCGGTGGTCGTGGTAGTGGAGCTGCTGTTAATGCCATGCGAGCGGAAGACAATTTACGTCTGACGGCAATGGCTGAAGCTTTCCCCGACCGATTAGAGCATTCCAAGAATATATTGAGCCGTCAGCTTGGGGACAAATTCCAAGTTGATGATGACCACAGCTTTGTGGGCTTTGAAGCATATAAAGAGTTGTTAGCCACCGATATTGACGTGGTATTGCTGTGCACACCTCCGCATTTTCGACCGGCGATGTTTAAAGAAGCGATCGCTCAGAACAAGCATGTGTTTTGTGAAAAGCCCGTAGCGACTGATGCTGCCGGCGTGCGCAGCGTGATGGATAGTGTACGCGCAGCAAAGGAAAAGGATCTTAACGTCGTCTCGGGACTGTGCTGGCGGTATGACTATGGTGTTCGCGAGATCATGAAGAAGATTCAAGACGGAGTAATTGGCGAAATCCGCTCGATTCAAGAAAATTATTTGACAGGTACATTATGGCACCGTGGTCGAAAACCTGAATGGAGTGAAATGGAATATCAGATGCGAAACTGGCTCTATTTCACTTGGCTTGGTGGAGATCATATTGTCGAGCAACACATCCATAGCTTAGACAAAGCGATGTGGCTAATGGGCGACGAACCGCCAGTACGCGCCACTGGATTGGGTGGACGTCAAGAACGTACTGACGAAAAATGGGGACACGTCTTTGATCATTTCTCCGTCTGCTATGAATGGGCCAATGGAGTTAAAACTCACGCCTACACTCGCCAGATGGCGGGATGTTCGAACAATGTCGAAGACTTCGTTGTTGGTACCAAAGGTACCGCGCGGGTGTTACGCAATTCTTATAGCATTAACGGCGAAGAGCAATGGCGTTACAAAGGGCCTAAGCCAAGTATGTACGATGTAGAGCACAAAGAGTTGTATGCTGCAATCCGCTCAGGAAACACGATTAACAATGGCGATTACATGTGCAACAGCACCATGCTGGCAATCATGGGCCGTGAGGTTTGCTATACGGGTAAGACGCTGACTTGGGAGCAGATGATGAATTCCAAGCAAGACATGACTCCGGCGGCTTACGAGTGGAGTGACATCGCTGTCCCGGAAGTAGCTCGACCTGGTAAAACCCCGTTCGTTTAACGAGGGGGTCAATCTTAGAAGTGTGCTTCGACGCGTTTGATGGCGTCAGCTACTCGACATTCGCCGTAGGCCATTGTGATGGACGCGTCGGATTGAATCCAACCAGCGACTCGGCGGTTGGCGGAAATGACTGTGGTATGCGCTCGGTTTCCAAAGAACTCACCAATTTCCGAGTAGGCAGCTCGAGTGTATTTCCTTGCAAGCCACATCGCTAGCATGCGAGGGTGGCTAATGGACTTAATTTTTCCGTTTGACCGCAGGCTTTTCTTATCGATACCAAATGTCTTACAGATCGCTTTTTCAATGTCCTGGATGCCGACAGGTCGTTGTACACATTGAAAGAGGTCATGTAGTTGTTCCTCTGCCTGTCTTAGCGTTAGCCCTGTCCCCGTCACTTGCTGTAGAATGCGAATGCGGTTTAGGGCCCCCTGCACGTGTCTCGCGTCAGGTTGCACTCGCCGGACCAGCATTAGAACTATCTCGGAACTAATGTCCAATTGGTGTCTGCTGCAGTATTGCTGTGCAATCTGCAGTCTCATACTTTCGTCTGGTGGTGCGATATTGCACACCAAACCACTAGAGAGCCGCGCCACCAAGTCTGCTCCAAGTCCGGCAATTTCAGTTGCCGGTGCTTTCGCCGAAAAAACAAGTTGCTTACCGCTACGAAGCAGTGAATCGACCGTGTAGTGAAATTCCAATGTGGTTGCCGACTTACCGACAAAAAATTCAATTTGGTCAATAAGAAGCACGTCAACATCTCGATATCGACGGCGAAAACTAGCTAGCCCTTTTCCTTGGAGACCTTCGAGGAATTGTGTGGTAAATTGTTCGGCCGTTAGATACATCGCTCGGCCAGGCCTAACACGGTCGCGGAATTCATCCCAGATTGATTGCAGCAGATGTGTTTTGCCACTGCCGGATGGTCCATATACGTACAGTGGTGAGATGGTTCCAGGGCTTTCTACGATGGCCTGAGAAGCTCCGAATGCGATTTGATTTGACGCTCCGCATACGAGGTTGGAGAAAGTGGGGCGTGGCTGAGCGTTTGCTGGGGGGCTGTCGTCGCGTGAAGTGGATGGGGTAAGTGTCGACACTTTCGCCGTTGTCTCGAGGAGTCCTTGATTGTCTTGTGACGTACAGGACGTTGACTCATGTTCTGTTAGAGCGACGGTGAACTCAATTTGTAACGATTGTCCGTCAACGCGGCGCGCCACTTCAGCGATATCTCGCTGATAAACTCGTCGCAGTCGTTCCATGGCGAACGCCGTGGGCGCAGTAATCGAAAGCGTCGATGCGGACAGGTTCCATTGAACCGAGCGGTCGAACCACAATTCGAATATCTGATTACCAATCTTGTCAGCGACGTCATTCCTGATCGCTGACAGGATGTTCTGTTCGTCCTTGGTCACTCGACTTTTCATCCTTTATGCGTCGTAAGCGAAAGTCTGTTGCAACCATCGTAGTTACAACCCTCGGGCACAATATTGTGATGCCGCGAGATTCCTTGACTGAGGCTTTTTCATTTGTATGTACTATATCTGAGCAAATAACAGCCGCTGTGAAGCTGAATAACTCGATTCGCTTCACAGGGGATCGCTTCTGTTTTATCACTGGTAACTTCTTCCGCTACACCAGTGATAAAGCGGAACCGAGTTACGATTGTAAACTTGCTAGTACTACAATCAAAGTACTTAGTTGGCAAAGAGTCAATAAACATTGCAAAGAAGTTAAAAGCTGCCTGTACAGCCTGCAACGAGACAGATATTGAGAAGTAATTGTTATCGGTGAGTCGTCAGCGGAGAGGTGGAAAACCTGTCGACTAAATAAGATTCACTGTCGACGCCGCTGTAAGTTTCCATTTGTTTCAGCTTGACGCACATTTATGGCTGCAATCCCGAATATGTAAGATCAGGCAAACAGTAACGATGTTATTTAGCGGCCAAGATGTTTTTATAGTGATCGCTTAGTTGAGTGCCGATTGAGGGCCGATTCAATTCGAATTGAATCGTGTATTGTGAGTAGCGGGCAGCGTTGTTTTGGGTGGTAGCGTGCGGGGAACGAGTAATCATCAGTACGCTAACGGGACGTCGGTTTTGGCTTTTGATGTATAAACCGATGAGGGATGTTGGGCGTTTTGTTAAATGGAATGTTTGTTGCAGCATCGTGATTATTCTTTGCGGTTCACCAGTGGTACCTCGAAATGAAATGCGTTGCAACTGTTGTTGGTTGTCAAAGTAATAGGTGAGTGCGCCAGCGAGGTCATTGGTTTCTTCGCCGGTCACAATCGGAACTCGGTAACCTTGCCACTGGCCACTTTGTATATTTTTCGAGACGCGGGCCCAACGTTGTGTTATCCATTTGGGCGTTATGTTCATGTTAATAACATCTTCAAATCGACCAATCACGCCTCCGTCTAGATGTGGGTTATTGCCAGTTGGGTTTACGGTTAGCATCGACTCTTGGGTGACCACTCCGCTGACATCCGTGTCATCATCCGGCGAGAAAAAAGCAGTGATGGAATCACCAACGTCTCCGAACCATTGCGTCATGCGTTGCCAAGTTCCCACTTCGCCTGATTGCGTGCTGGGGCCCATTTCTGATGCGGAATTCATGAGCAACAACGGCACCACAATTACGCCTGAAAACAGAAGTAGCACGATACATCTTTTTACAATCCATCTCATATTCGTTTGCACCTTTCGCCAAAAAACTCAATAGGTCTGTGAGGTTCCTTGTTTAATCATTCGACATTTAGGTCAGATGATTTGTATTTCTTTGGTTTGAGTGCTAGGTGGAGATAAAAAATGCTCGAAAGCAGACCGGATTAAACGGATTATTCTCGTTCTGCCATGATGGCAATGGCCCGTTCACACGATTTAGCTTCACCTAAGATGATTAACCTAATGCGATTGTCGCCTTGAGGTTGAAGTTGTTTTCGTAGTTCAGAGGGTGAAAACGGCAGCCTCTGTTTCTTGATTTCGAGTTGTCCGATATGGCGAGCTCTTAACCATTGTTTGATTAATTTTGTTGAGGGGAGTTGGAGGGCCGTTGGAGGATTGATCAAATTTGCAGTAATCATTGTCCGCTGCGAGTGGGTGGCAATGGATGTTGACCCACGAGGGTTAGTTTTGCTACATTTCTCGTTGAGTTGTATAAAAATACTGAGTTTTGATTTAGTTGAACGCGGGCGTTATAGGGACAACCACATGCACCACGGATTATTATGGTCTCGATTTTCTTTTGTGATGATAGCGTTATTGTGCGCAACGGGATGCCAACAGTTGGCTCCCTTTAATTGGAATTCCATCAATCCAACAACGTCTTATCCTGAGTGGCAAAATGACGATAAGTACATGACGACGTGGAATGACAAACACCGTGATCTTTCTAATTTACGGAAAAATGCAGCAGGGATGTCGCACAACAAACAAGTATTGCATGCGACCGCCTTGTCGTCGCAGATAAAACAGGAGCAAGTACCGGTGGTCCGTCGTGAAATGGTGCGGGCATTGGTTGCATTTCCTGTAGTCGAAGCCGAGTCTGGTTTGGAATTTGCCCTAACTGATGAGGACGCTGATATTCGCGTAATTGCTTGTCAGGGATGGGGCAAACGCCAAACGGACCGCGCTTTTAAGTTGTTACTGGAGACATGGAGGAGTGACACGGAGGTTGATGTGCGCGTGGCAGCGATCCAGGCAATTGGAAACTTCAATGGCGAACAGGTTTACGCAGAACTCGTTACAGCGCTTGCCGATCGTGAACCCGCTGTCCAATTTGCGGGAATTCAAGGATTTCGCAAATTCAGTGGTGAGGACTGGGGGGAAGATCCTGAAACTTGGATAGCATGGACCAAAGGTGAACGTCCCGAGGTGATCTATGACGGCAAGGAAAACATTGCTGATATGCTCAACCCAGCGAATCTATTTCGCTAACAAGGCTGCCGCTATATCGGTGTCATCGACGTCGGTTGGTGTGTTTCAGTGCTTTTGAAATGGGATTGCTCACAAGCGAACTTTCCGATTAGTATAGGGGTGCATTGTTAGCAAGCCAGTCGTTCTTTCTGGCGAACGAATAAATAAAACCAATGCAAGTTTGCGTACTGTTAAGTGACAACATGTATGTCACGTTTTAACCAAGGGAAAATCAACCACAGATGCCGTCCAAGTTTCGTGATCCCTTCGCTTCGATCTACAAGAATGCGGCGAAGTTACGTATAGCCCTGAAGGCGGATGCCTTGATGTTGATGCTAGATGGACCGGCGGATTGGAAATCTATTCGTAAAGTTGGACAGTTCAAACTCATTCTTTGTGTCTCTCAAAGTGCTGAGGACTTAGAGGGTGCCGAGGAATTTGGTTTGACACCGGTTGTTCTTGAAGCGGATGAGAGTCCTGTGCATCAACGTATGGAAAACGCGTTGTTAGAATGTGTTGCCAATGATGTGCTGGACGCCGGAGCACAAGTGGTTGCGTTGTATAGCGGTTTTGATTCTAAGGGAATCGACAGTATTTCCGTCCTCCAACTCGGCGAGCACTTAGGAAAACTGACGGCTCGGGATTTGCGACAATTGGAAACTAGTGTACCCCTAGAAACACTCAAATCCGTTGTGGACCTAGCGGTAGAGATTGGACATGAGGGTCGCGAGGGAAACCCAGTGGGAACGTTGTTTGTTGTTGGGTGCACCCGACAGGTGCTGGAATATAGCTCCACGGCAGGGTTTGATCCTGTGAAAGGCTATGGCAAATCTGATCGTAACATCAAGGACGCGCGAACTCGTGATGCTATCAAAGAAATCGCTTTGCTCGACGGCGCATTCGTTGTGGGAAGCGATGGGGTCGTTGAGAAATGTTGTCAAATCATACAGGCCAAGGCGGCGAGTATTACTCTATCTAAAGGACTCGGGGCTCGTCACTGGGCGGCCGCCTCGATTACTCGCATAACCAAGGCGATTGCGGTCGTCGTGAGCCAGTCAAACGGTACGGTGCGAGTTTTTCAGAATGGGCATGTGGTGTTGAGGATCGAACCGCTGCGACGAGCGGTCACTTGGCGTGAATTCGAATATGACCCACCGATGGTTGCTGCCGAGTAAGATGCATCTACCTGACAAGCTGAATAGTCTGTCCCTATTTGCGGCTTAATTTGGTATGTCATACCGCTACACAAAGGCGTCACAGACCCTAAGTGGATCTGGACGCCTGAGCCAATCGCTCCCGGTTACTGCTTCACAGTTATTACTGACCCGTTATGTAACACATGTGATTTAAGGAACACGGGAAAGCGATTGAAAAAAATAGGATGTCAAACTAGGGAATGAGGTAGACTCCTCCAATCATTGCGCCAGCTTGCCACAACGATGCTTTTGCGTTGAGCGGAAAGGCGGGCAGTTGACGAGGAGCTAGTGATCCCGGGCGGTAGTAGCCCAGTGAATATTGACACTCGTTCCAAGGATGGATGCCCATGCGATAAGGGAGTACAGCGATGTTCAAGAAGAAGTGTGCTCCGGATCTTGCGGGTTGTAACCAAGGCCCCATCGTGTGGCCGTAGCGTTCAAGTTGTACGTCTTCAAAGTAAAGTGGTTTTTGGGTGAGAGCGGAAGCTTTCCACGTGAATGTGATTGGTTCCCAATTGCGCAAGTCATAGGTGTCTAATCCAATGCGACACTGTTTTGGGAAACCCCAAGTATCTGCTACGTAACAGGCATCGTCGACGCTCAAGTCCGCCATTGGGATTTTAGTGGTGGTGCCGTTTGCAAGTTTGATTTCGATCTTACTGAACGTGTAATCTGCTAGTTGGCCAGATGCGATAACTTTACCCTGACGGTTGGTCCAGGCTCGGACTTCGGCTTGTAGCTTGGCCGGTTTATTGTCCAAGTTTGGCTTAAAGGTAGGAGCAATGTCTAATGAGATGTCTGACAAAGGGGTGGGCTGCAGACGCTGAGCTGCTCGCTCACAGTCGGGTGAGCCGCAATCAAGAACGGCGACTAGATTTTGCTGCGGTGCTGCTGCTCGGGTGCCCTGCCCAAGTATTGGCATAGGAGCAAATTGTACCGTTGGTAGCGGTGCGAGCTGTGGCGGCGCAGAGACGGGTTGTTTCGTAGGAATGACGGTGGGGTTAGGAGGGAGATTGGCCTCTAACGGGACGGTTAGTTCTAGGGCGCCAGGAACTGCCGTTGGGTTTTCTGGTGGTTGAGAGTTGCTATTGAGTGCAATAGCGGCATCGGCGTCGGCAGTTGGTGGAACTGGATCAAGGATAAGTGGGAATGCGTCTGTAGGATTAACGGGTACGATTTTGGTGAGATTTGGCCTTGGGGAAACCAATTCGTCTGTACTTGCGTTGAACTCTTTTAACGTTGACGGCGGATTGTTGACTACTTGTACTGCGTCAACGTTCTGAGTTATTTGTAGTGTCGTTAGCCGTATTGGGTTATTAGTTGGAGCTAGCTTTATCGTGCGAATTGATCGAATAGCCGTCGTGCGTGGTTGTGCAGTGACTGCTGTCGGGGTCCCGCGTTTCGCAGGAATTGGCAATTTGGTGGTTACCGTCACGATCGTAATGGGAGTAGGTTTCGTGACAGAGGATGTCACAATTCGAATTGGTTCCACGGCAACAAGTGGGACAGTGAAAAGAAGGGATAAGACGCCGAAGATCACCGGCCGACAGGGTCTTAGCCAGTGGAGCCATAATTGGGAATTAGCCGTCGTTAGCGGACGATTGGTCTGGGCTGTAATTTGGTGCTTCATGCGTAATGGCAATGTCATGGGGATGACTCTCACGTGTACTAGCAGCTGTCACGCGAATAAATCGTGCTTCAGTGCGTAAATCTTCAATTGTTGCAGTGCCGCAATAACCCATTCCGGCACGAAGGCCTCCCACGAGTTGATAGACAAAGTCTGCCAAATCGCCTTTAAAAGGAACACGACCTTCAACTCCTTCAGGAACAAGCTTGCCGTTACCACTTTGGCGGTAGCGTTCACTGGATCCTTGAACCATGGCGCCCATAGAGCCCATGCCACGGTAGGCCTTAAAAGTTCTACCTTGGTAGAGGATTAATCGTCCGGGACTCTCGGAAAGTCCTGCGAAAAGTCCACCAATCATGACAGAATTCGCTCCTGCCGCGATTGCTTTGGTGATATCACCGGAAAAACGTATGCCACCGTCAGCAATCACCGGTGTATTGCTATCTTTTGCGGCTTGCGCTGCTTCATAAACCGCTGTTATTTGGGGAACACCGATTCCTGAAATGACTCGAGTTGTACAAATTGAGCCTGGACCAATTCCGACTTTCACGGCGTCGGCACCAGCTTTGATGAGATCTCGGCAACCTTCTTGGGTCGCTATATTGCCGGCGATGACATCAATGGACCACTGTTTTTTTATTTGTTTTACGGTTTCAATAACGTTTTTTGAATGACCATGAGCGCTATCAACAGTCAAAATATCAACACCCTTGTCAATTAAGCTCTCGGCTCGTTCAAAATCAAACACACCGATCGCCGCTCCCACTCGCAATCGACCTAACAGGTCTTTAGACGCCTTGGGATATTGCTGGACCATATCGATATCTTTAATCGTTATCAAGCCT
>DTSG01000423.1 GCA_012965455.1 Planctomycetaceae bacterium
CATATGCGTTCATACGCGGTTACTACTGACCTAACCGGCGAAAGAATCTTCCCAGTGGTGTTCCGCCATCTTCGAGATGAGCGAGTACACGCTGAGCAGTTTCGGCGGGGATAAAGTCTGGGAGATTACCTTCCTCGACCCAACTGCGCAAACGAAGAATACGCTCTTGAGCGATTTCTTCAGTAGTCGGCAGACCGTCGGGACGATTCAAGTCGACATGGTTCACCGACTCGATTCCTGCGCGGGAGATGACTTGAATTGCATAGCTAAATCCTGGCCCACCCATCCGAGTGCTAGCCGCTTTGAGCATGAGGTTGCCGTTGGCGTCTAGTGTCGGCTGCATCATGATTTGATTCGGTCCTGGGACGACGGCAACGACGACAATATTTTGAGTGAAATCGACGGACGGCACAGCGTCAGTCGTGTTCCATTCATGCCACAGTTCCGCAAACGCTCCATGGTCGACAATGAAGTCGTGTCGGCTATCAACGTCGTCGTAGTTGGAGTCTGCCAAGTAGCCTGTAAATTGTTCAGTAACCGTCGTCGGGGTGACGTCAGGTGCATTTGCAAAATCGTGTTGACCGTCACCAAAGCGAAAGTCAAAGATGTTTCGATCACGGAGCGAGCGAATCGCCTGATTGACCTGACCCGCATCAATGTGGTCGGGCAGGATGCCCTGGCCGAATGCTTTTTCAAGACGCGCTGCCCTGTGATCCACTTGTTGCTGTGTTACCTCGCCATGGGGCAGGTAATCTTCCCATTTGTGGTCTTGCCGTTTCAATTCTCGAACTTCAGTGAATTTATCACGCAGGCGTTGGTGTATTCCCAGTTTGCGTAAATCATGATGCTCAATATACTGGTCTGCCGCATCGCCATTGACATTGTTAAGATCGCTTAAAATGTCCTCACTAAACTCAGATGCAGCTAGACGTATATCTGCCAACCGATCGGCAATCCGTGTCTGGTCATGACGAGGAGTTTTCAGAAACTCCTCAAGATCTGTTCGCATCGCTGTGAGTCGAACCGACTGGGATTGCATTTGTGCAACCACGTCCAGGCTAATCTGCGCCAGATCGACTGGTATTAGATCATCCATTGTCTCAATTTCCTCAACGAAATCATCCATCTGCTCAAAAACGGACTGGTGCGTTACTTCGACCCCATTGAGGTTGTTGATGATTCGTAAGGCATCGATTCCGGAGACCGTCTCGTCACCATCGACATCGAAAAAGGACTGGATCTCTGTCGGTTCAGATTCGGTGAATCCATTGACATGGTTGATGACTTGCAATGCATCGATTTGGGATACGAATTGGTCGAAATTCACGTCTTGATAGAGCAACGGGTTTTGGAAGGCAATATTAAGGTCCGCCGCAAGCAAATTCCGCGCTTCGAGCGTTTCAATAGTCGGTCTGAACGATGTTTTATCGTTGTTCATGTTGCAAATAATCTATGGGTTAGAGTGTATTTTATTCGCCAATAATCTCATACTTTGATTGCTGTATTGTATGAATTTGCACGCAGCTAAGCAATATATATTGCCTGCCTACCATGTGCCGTGCCGCTAGTCCACATTTCTAATTTATCGCCCGAGGCATACTCAACCTTTAGAAGATATCAAACGGTGGAAAAAGGGCGATAATTTGGTACCTTACATGCCGTTTTTCATCCGCAAAGTAACCTAGGCGGATACTTTATCCAACTTCATGCCTGCACTTCGCAACCTCGACTTGACGACAAACAGTCGATGGTTACAATAAAAAGGACTCGAGTTGGTCCTGGTAAACCCGTCTAATTGGGTGCTTACCCGCTTTCGCCTCTTGGGATTAAGTTGATGCTGTTTTTACAGCTTTTACACTATTAACATGCGCGAGGGCGAATTATGAATATGCTATTAGGATTTATGGGTCTTGGGACCACCGAACTGATGATAGTCGCTGGGATTTTCATCCTCTTATTTGGCTCCACTAAACTTCCCGGATTGGCCCGCAGCATTGGTAAGAGTGCCAATGAGTTCAAAAAAGGGATCCGTGATGATTCACCTCTTGATGAAGATGAAGATGAAGATGAGGATGAAGATGAGGATGAGGATGACGTCACTGACGGCGATGACGGAGATAGCAGTAGCGATGGAGATGGCAACAACGTTGACAAATAGGCAAACGCCAACACTTTCGCCAATTCGACCAACCGACTAATTCATCATCGTTCACCTCCTGTCCAACGGGATAACATCCATTGGAAATCTCCCATCATGAACCAACAACTCCTAAACCATGTAGATAATACGCTGACACATCTCGCTCCACTAGGTTTCATTTTCGGTGGAATGGGCATGCTGGAAGTTGTGGTTATTGGCGGAATCGCTGTAATGCTCTTTGGAAAAAACTTGCCAAGTGTAGCGCGCAAGTTTGGAAAAACTTATCGCGAATTTCGCAAGGGTTTGTCCGAGTTCCAAAGTCAAGTTCGCGTCGACGATTATGTCAACGATGTCTACAGCGACAATGATGACGACTCAAACGAAACTTCGTCTGCTGCCTCGGGCGCTGACGACTGGTCCGCCGAAGATTTTGATGACTACTCGCCCCCGTCCGCGCCAATGTTCGAACCGCCGCCGTCAGAGCCTTCTACATCTAACGAAACCGCTGAAGAAGCAGACTGACCTTCTGGTTGGGTCTTGTCTGTTCGCGACCTTCCAACGTAGGCCCCATACAACCCTGCCGGCACAATTAAGACCGATCCTACATTCATCCACAACGGGTGCGGCAGGCTTAGTAGCATTAGCACTGCGCAAAGAACCATCACGCAGATCGTGGGCGCTGCATGCGCATAAGGTAGCTCATCGGTAAATCGAGCGGCAAACCACGCGCCAAAATAGGTACCGCTCACCCAACTCAGCAAGACCATCGCAATGGCGCCAAATGGTGCTGTTGGCATCCAAGCCTCAATAATCTCAATTGTCTCTTCTGCCGTCGCGCCTGCAAGACCTGCCGGTACTTCATATAACGCATGCCCTAACTGCCGCACCAATCTTACCACTATTATGGCCAGCACCACTCCGCCAAATGCTACCGCAGAACTTTTAAACATCTTCATCACACACCTCTTTCAATAAACCGAATTTTTTGCAGCACTCTTCGATAAGCCTACTGGTAACGATAGAAACTCTCTAAACACAACGCACCCATCGCAGTGCTATAGACCGTCCCACCATAACCGGCCCATTTAGTCATTGCCGACCAACTGCCGTCGCTCCGTTGCATCCGCGGCAAGGTCTGCTTCAAAGCGACCGTCCACCGCTCCCACGGCTCTCCACCCACGAATCGCATTGACAAACTACCATAATACCAATAATAAAAATCTGGTTGTTCCGTCGACGGCAACCTCTGTAATAAATACTGGGTGCCCTCGGTGAGTTGTTCCGGTTTATTCTGAGCATCTAACCACACGCGGCACGCCATTGATTCCGCCGTCATTGCCGCAGTTGCTCCGAAACCAGGTCGGTAGGAGGCTAAGCCTCGTTTTAAGCCTGTGTTGCAAGATTGCAAGAACTTCCGCATTAGCCTTTGCGTCTGCGGCGGCGTTGAAATTCCAGCCTGCTGAGCGCTTTGTAATGCCAACACCTGCCATCCAAACTGACTCATGTCACCTGGGTCGTTGCGTTGATACCGCCACCCACCGGTCAACGTGTCCTGACAACCAAGCGTATAATCTATCGCTCGCTGGGCACATCGCTGAAGACGCTCATCGCCCGTCATTGCATAAGCTTCACACACCGCTACAGTTGCCATCGCGTGGCAATACATCCGCGCGAACATCGTCGCGCCGCCTGCTAGGCTCCCGTTAGCAGCTTGTTGCCCTAGTAGGTATTCTAGACCGTGCTGCACAGCTTCACGCCTCTCGCCAACTAGATGCGTATTGCCATCACCCAATAGCGCCAGGAGTGCCAGTCCGGTGATGCCGTTATCAGCGTTCACTCCGGTGGCAGACCTCTGCTGTCCGTCCACGTGACGATCAACGCCAGCACGATGCAGCGACGCGTCCCAACTACCATTCTCTTCTTGATTCGCTACGAGCCACTGTAAAGCGGCCTCAACTGCGGCGGCCGTATCTCGAGTCGCGCCGAATCGTGATCCTTTAATACCACTCGACAAATTTTCCACCGTACTCTTGGTCGCTTGCTCAAATACCGACGCAAATCGGTTTTGATATCGTCGAGGAATCTCAGTCCCGTCTAAACGTGTAATTTTTGTTGGACCAGCGTCGGTGACCACATCGGAGGACGCATCGCCAATATCCGCTGCCGCTGACGGACTGTCCACTTTATTGTTCGAGTTTGCTTTCACGTCGACAGCATTAACAACGTCGCTCGCGGACGAGCTTACAGATTGAATTTCTGTTAGCGGCGACTCGCTTTCACCGGCGGTAACTGCACCTGTGTCGTCTGTCGCATCAATATCCACGGCCGTCACTGCATCTATTGAATCAACCGTTGATACAGGGGGTTCTACAGATTCAACATCGTCTTGTTCAGAGATATCCGCCGCCTGCGCTAAATCCACGACCTGCTCAGAATTATTCGATGGCTCAGTACCATCGGTCTTAACCGTTACCCCTTGAGCAGCGACTCCTTCTTCTGCCAACACATTGTCGTGATTCTTGTCTGCCAGTGCTAATTCATCGTAAGCGGAATGTTGATCCGTATCGTCGACTAGCGAAATTTTGACCGACTCGACCACCACGTCGTTCCCTCTAAACCCAAGCCACTGTGTCCCATAAAAGAAGATCACCATTAGCAAGTGTGCAAAGACGCTCAAAACGAGACATTTGACAAGCGGACGCCCCTGACCAAGCTTTGTCCAGGACATCACAAAAAACGCGATGGTCAAAATCAGTAAGCCGATCCAGACGATCGTGGCAGTAGTCTGACTAACAATCGGGGCAAAGTACTCGGGCGTGGCCAGCAACATGCCGCGGAAATACACGAGGCCAGAGCCATTCAATAAAAAGTTATCGATTAATGGGTTGCTCATGTAACACCTTACTCTCGAGATGCCATACGAACCGAGATACCGAGATCCTTCACTCCGGCACGTCGACAGGCGCTAAGCACATTGGCAACGTTTTGAAATGCCCCCTCCGCATCACCTCGAATGATTACATGCAACTCCGCTCCGCCGCTCACACGTTGGGTAAGATTCTTTTCTAGCTCATGAATCTCCATTACGTCATCGTCGACTGAGACTCGACCATCCTGGAAAACAGCAATCACACACTGCTGCGGCTCGGTCACGATCGTGGCACCGCTAGCGACTTGTGGAATCGATACCTCCAGTTCCAGCTCAACTTCAGTGAACTTCGTACCAACCATGAAAAAGATAATCAGTAGGAAGACGATGTCAATCATCGGCGTGAGATTGAGAGTCGGTTCCTCGGCACTGTTTAATTTGATGGGCATAACAATTAGGCTGCCTGTTTACGATCCGCAATTTTAAGATGTTTGGATTGAGTACGTTTTATGCGGGAAAGTCCTTCTGCGGAAACGGCTTCTACTAATTGATGTCCGTGTTCATCAACACGCATCAAGATGCGATCTACTCGGCTTGTGAAATACATATAGATAATCAACGCTGGAATAGCTACGCTCAACCCTGCTGCGGTCGTAATCAATGCTTGGCCAATCCCTGCAGCTAGCAATTCCGGTTTACCCATTGCTCCAGCATCCACGATCGCATTAAATGCTTTTATCATACCGATGACCGTACCTAACAGGCCCAGTAACGGAGTCACCGTCGAAATACCGTTAAAGAGTCTCAGGTAACGACGAAGCTTATTACCTAAGCGATCGCCCGCGTCTACCATTGCTTGTTCAACTTCTTGAGCTGGTTTGCCCCATTTACGCAAGGCAACTGAAAAGACCTCCGCCACAAGCGATTTGTTTTCCTTACACAACCGATATGCCGACCGCTTGTCTAGTTCACCAGACTTCAACTGTTCTAACACTCGACGCACAAATGGCTTGGGAATGATCCGGCTGATTCGTAGGTTCATCATTCTCTCGAGCGAAAACATCACTAACACTAGAGAACAGATACCGATGGGAATCATCAGTAGACCGCCATCACCTAACAATGATAATAATGATGTGGAGCTACCGGGTTCTTGAGCAGAAACAACCGGTGTGAACAACAGCGCAGTCAGCAGTGAGCAACTGCCTATTATGGCAATATTTTTCGGCAGAACTATCAACATATAACATCCCTGAAGCAACAAAGTCTTAGCAAACTACCCAAAGCACCAATTCATCCGTGAAAAGGCACTCAGATAGGGCCTAAAGGCCAGTTTATTTATCGGGATTTAACGCAAGCGAAGATTAACGAAAATAATCCTGTACCCGATCACATCCGAGTGAACAAATTGCATGGCGATTATGGCTTTGACGCCCGGTGGCGCGGAATCGTAGCCAAAAAACAAAGGGAAGTCCAACTCGACGAATCGAATCGGACTTCCCAAAGGGTCACACAACGGGGCAATACGTGGTGTAGTTAATTCATGTGGCGTTCCTGGACTGAACACCAACCATTCCGCTGATGTCTAATACGGACTGCCTGGTCCCGAGTCAACATTGCCCACCATGTGTAAGTGATTGTGATCGATGTACAGCACTTCAACCGCTTCTTCGTTCACAAGCGTATGCGGCACTGGCCAACCGACGTATATGATTTCCGCATAGTGTAAAGTGCATTTGTAATGTGCATGATGCAGTTGGGCAGGACCAACTAACGGATAGAACCTCGGTGGGTCCATATAATCAGCGATTTTGTCGATTACGATTCGCACATCGTTACGCTGTATATCATAGAGAAATGGAATTCCTGTTTTAAGCGGATGAGCTTTGAGAAATGCCCGCATCACTTCATCGTGACTTGGGGGATCCAACGCTTTTTGAGGTCCACCGGCGACGACTGGACCGAGGATAGGGACGCGACTATATCGTTCCTTAACCCAGAAGTCATCCTCTGCTTTCGTTTGATAATATGGGCTTACAGGAATGGGTACTGACAGTAGCCCCATACTTGGTCCGTGTGTAGCCAGACAGCCAATGCTGAGAATTGCAGTAACCGTTAAGGCGGCTCCTGACAACACTCTAAATATGTTCTTCTTGTATGACATCATTATTCCCTTATATTGCCGTTTGCGACTGTAAATTACGGTCAACTCCCTTTCAGTAGACCGGTCGCGGTTTAAAGACCCTTTGTTGCTGTTATTAGATATCGTGTTAAACTGTAACGATCTTGCGGGTTTTTCGGTTTATAACGAAAATAACGATCGCTTATCCCAACTTGCCCTGAATACCAAAAAGCCCTGCGAATCACGTAGATCCGCAGGGCTTCCGATTGATAGCAGCTAGATAACTGAACTAACTGTAAGGTGCTTAGTTACTTTCAAAGTCCAGGAACCACCAGCCGTCTGTCCATTCCAATGAAACCTTACGCCACCCAAGCGGTACCTGAGGGTAAGGATAGAATGGGCCAATATAGGGCCATGCGGAAGCAGAATACTGCTTAGGGTAATTCACCTGACCGTAGTTAGGAGCCGCTGCGTAGCTTGGCCATGCATAGGCCGGCAAATTTGGCTGCTCGTAACGAGCCTGGGCGATTCCCGAAGGTGTAGCCATCATTTGCATTGGTGCTGAAGCAACAGGCGCCGTCATCGCAGTCGCTTGAGCAACTAGTGTGGGCTGCGGTGCAACTGGTGCTGTTTTAACTCCAAATGCTGGTGCCGGTGCTGGAATTGGTACTTGAGTAACAGAGGCTATCTGAAACGATGCTGGCTTGCGAATAATCATGTCATTCACAACTTTACCAACACCATCGATACCCTGAGCAATTCCGAGAATCGAAGCTTGTTGAGCTTCGTCAGCCGTGAAACCTTTCATCCAAACCGTGCCGCCACCGACACTAATTTGAACGTTGAAGTTCTCGAGCTGACCCGAATCCTTGAGGGCGCTAAGGTGTTGTCCGATCGCTTGAGCGATCGCATCATCGTCAATTTTCGGCGTAATAGGACGCACTTGCATAACGCGAGCAATCGCACGAGGCGGCTCTGGAAGCACGGCTGGCAACGGTGTTGTATCTTCAACGGCAGTCGTTTCCGCTGCCGGTTCAGATCCCACCTCAGGCTCTGTGGCAGCTTCACCATCTAAGCCCAGAACATTTTTTAAGCCCTGCGCAATATCACCGAATATCTCGGTGGTTGGTTGTACAACCGGAGTCGGTTTTGGAGCCCGAATTTTGACGTCATTGACAACATCAACAACCCCTTCGAGCTGTGCTACCGATTGGATGAGCAACTGGTGCTGTTGCGCATTGGCAACTTCGCCCTTAACCCAAACCACTCCGTTTTCTACTTGTAAGTCCAAGCCAAAGCCTTTGAGAGCTCCGGTTTTCTTGTGCTGCTGGATTGTCTCAACGACTCGTTGAGCAACGGCCTGATCATCAGCCTGTGCCTGTGGTTGAACAACCACAAACATTCCTAATACAGCCAATCCGAATACTAAGCGTCGCATTGGTTCACTCCTGAATAAAAAACTTGCTTTGAGCCGATTTCAGAGACTTCCGTGCCTCTGACAGTCATCGCATAACTATCAATCTCCCTACGCAACTAGGGCTACTACTAGGTTTCGGTAGAGAAGGGCACCGAATGTTAATCTTTTTCGATTTTAGCGATAATCAGAATCAAACGGATTATGCACAGCAACGGGGAAAACTGACTAAACCAGAGAATAACCCTATATACGCAGTTCTAAATGGCATGTTAAAGGAACACATTTACAGTAACGGCGTAACCGAAAACACCCAAACAAATTGGTGCGCGGAAGCG
>DTSG01000424.1 GCA_012965455.1 Planctomycetaceae bacterium
GCGTTGATGTGCGATTAGAGACCCTGGGGCGGTTGAGACACGTGCGAGTGGACGGCGCGCTCGGGTGCGCCAGCTTTGTATTATTATTGTGGTGTGGGGCCTACTTGAAATGACATGGTGTTGCCCAATGTGATGTCGGGGCTGGGGGCGCGCCATGGCCTCTATACATTATCTTTAATTAGTTTAGGTGCGGGTTGGTTGTCAACTTGGCAATCAAATTGGGTTGCTGCACAATTGCGTGAAGATGGCTACGACATAGAGATCATTCAGATTTCGACCTCGGGAGACGTACTGGATGGCCCGATCGGTGCGATTGGGTCACAAGGAGTATTTACTAAAGAAATTCAACGTTCGTTGATGGCAAATGAAATTGATTTTGCGGTACACAGTCTTAAAGACTTACCCACGGATGACGTCGAGGGGCTTTGTCTATCTTGCGTGCCTCTGCGGGAAACCATTGGCGATGTGTTGGTGTCATCCGCTGAGTGCAGTTTACATGATTTGCCACCTAACGCTTGCATCGGCACGGGTAGCATGCGGCGGGCAGCACAGATTCTAAGTCAACGTCCTGACATTACTGTGCGAGACATTCGCGGTAACGTTGAGACGCGTTTGAGAAAACTGGACGAAGGCCAGTATGATGCAATTGTCCTCGCGGAGGCTGGCTTGAAACGTTTGGAGCTGTTTGATCGAATTTCGCATGTCATTCCGACTGAAATCATGATACCGGCGGTAGGGCAAGGTGCACTAGGAATTGAATGCCGACGTGGTGATGCACATGTTCGAAGTGTTCTTGATGTGTTGTGCGATGATCGTTCGTTTATAGCAGTGACAGCTGAACGCACGATGCTGCGGGCATTACGGGCTGGTTGCTTGGCACCGGTCGCAGCTTGGGGGCGATTCGAAAATAACGCGTTAGTACTGACTGCTGTTGTGCTCAGCGCTGATGGGACCGAGCGGTGTGATGTTGAGCAGCGTTGCGAACTTCTGATAGAAGAACGGGACAGCCAGTTATCGCAGGCGGCAGGTTTGGGACGAAGTGTTGCCGCAGAACTCATCGGGCTTGGCGCCGAGGAAATGATCGCACAGGCGCGAGGGGCTTAAGAGGTGTTCGTTGCAGATTACGTATTCAGTTGTTCAGCAATCGCTTGGTATACTTCTAATCGATGAACGGGGATTTCCCTAGGAGCGTCAATGCCTAGACGGACTTTATCTCCCTGTATTGCCACGACAGTTATCCTAATGTCGTTACCAATGACGATGCTTTCATCGGTGTTTCTTGAAAGTACTAGCATGATGAGGTTCTCCGAGTAGTTTTGCAGCAAAGCTATATAATGAATAATAATTCGTCGTCGAATTGGTTTCTTCTTTGATCCGTATAAGTAGATGTTGATTCGTTTAATTTTCTACTTTGGAGGAGGGGGTAACATAGGCTATCGGGAGATGCGTGGTTGTCAGATGAAGGAAACCGACACCGATCACTTGAAATTGGCGATCCCGCTTCCGTTTCCTGCATTTGTATTGGCAGTGCGAGAATTGCTGAGCATTCGGGTTGTTCCGAATGTGTGTAACAATCCAATTCCCCGACCGTTGAAGACTTGAATGTTACCGCCGGATGGCAATCGCGGATGTTGGCTCTGCAATCGTCCAGCTACGTTTTTCATTGATAAGCAGGGGATATTGCAATACTTTTGCCGCGGAAGTTATTTTGCTGGTTGACCTAGCAGCGCAGATATCATTGCCGAATTGAAAAAGATGCCTTCTTGACGGGTCCGAATTTTTTCGTGCTTGGTCGACTGCACAACCACGATGGCTATCGGTATATTAATAGACGCAGTGAATGAATCCAACAGCTTGCGGTTCACTTTAGTAACCGTACTTGAAACCGCTATAACGACGATATTCAGATAACGAGGTGCAAGGTTGAACGAAATAGAAAAGACTCAGATTCGCGTCGGGCACAGCCCCGACCCTGATGATGCATTTATGTTTTATGCGTTAGCTCGTGACACAATTGACACCGGCAAGTATAAATTTAGCCACGAACTTGTCGACATTGAAACCTTAAATCGCCGAGCATTCGAGGCTGACTTGGAGCTTACCGCTTTGAGTTTGCACGCGTATGCTTACTTGGCTGACAAGTATGCCATCTGTGCTTGTGGAGCGAGCATGGGCGACAAGTACGGCCCGATGGTGGTTGCTCGAGAACAAGTCAGCTTGGCGGAATTGAACGATGCCACGATCGCGATTCCTGGAACTTTGACGACAGCCTATCTCGCTCTGCGTATGTGCATGGGTGTTGATTTTAAATATATCGTCGTTCCGTTTGATGAAATTCTGAATGTCGTTGAAGCTGGTAGCTTTGAGGGTGAAGAAGTTCACGCTGGGCTTATCATCCATGAAGGTCAGTG
>DTSG01000425.1 GCA_012965455.1 Planctomycetaceae bacterium
CATTTCCCACGCATTTCTCCAACCGTTTACAAGGGCTTCCATTCTTGCCGCATAGATTCTTCCGTCCCCTGAATTGCTTGTTCCTTGGCACCAAATTGCACCGCGAATCGCGTAGGGCACTACGGGGTTTATCTTGCCGTTAAAGAACTGAGAAGGGCCTCTCCACATTCCGGCAATACCGGGCAAGTTTGGGCGAGCTGGTATTTTGCCGCCGGAAACCGCAGCGTCACCGGCCACTTTTTGCCAGGTCCGAATGTCGGCATGATATTGCTCGAACGCTATGAGTCCTTGCTCAGTCAAAGGGTCCGCGTTATGAATCAGTTCCGCGTCCGTCTGGATATGAGGGTGTTTTTCGATTGCTTGGCGTTGGGTAAAGGCTTCAATACGGGTATTGCTGTGGGCGCTCAGCAGAATTCCTATGGGCATGTCCAGTTCTTTGTAAAGTTCGTAGGCGAACGACAACGACAAAGCGGAAAAATTACCGGCGCTTTTGTATGTCTTCCATCCGCCGTCCGACGAAGCGCGTTTTTGAGGGTGCAGTGCCGATACCGTACTGATGTTAATCTCGCGTATCGGAATGTCCTGCTCAGAGGCGGTAAGTTCTCGGACAATGACGCTGCACATGCTGCTGTTCGCTGTCCAGACCATATTGGATTGACCCGAGGAGAACCAAACTTCACCGACCAGTACGCCGTTGAGAATGATGGATTCGTTGCTGTCGTTAGTCACTTTCATGCTGCGTTCCTTGCGTGTAGCAGCGAGTGAAGCGAGCTTGACGTTCCAATCTCCAAACTTGTCAACGATGGCGGTTTTTTCCTGTCCGGCAAATTCGACAGTGATTTTGGCACCTGGCGTATCAAAGCCCCAGATCGGAACCTCCGTTTGTCTTTGCAGAATCATATTATTCGTAAACGGTGCAGCTAACTCTAGCGTTTGCTCGGCTGCAACGACTGCCGCTGAAGACAAGAACCAAAACGCCATGACAAGCTGTAATATTTTTATTGGCATGATGATCACTTTGCTGGAGAAAAGACGTTGATTTACTCGCTGGAAATGGAAAAGCTCCCGTGAAAACGGGAGCGGCAATGCTGGTGCTATCCACATGATACGGTTTGCGGGATGTCATTAACAGACCCTTGGGAAACAACCTCGCGGCTGCTCACAAACCTTACTATTCCGCCATGAGTGTCTGAACGATGACAGCCAATCGCTGGTAAGAGTGCAATCCGACGAGCTTCATGAGCAATCCATTACTAGGGTGGGAGAGACTCGACCAAGGTGTCTAGCGCGTCTCGACAGGGTACGATGACGTGGTAAAATAGCTAGTAAACTTGTTTTTATTAATCAACGATTTAAAAAATTAATGAATAAATTTATCCTGTTCTGCTGCCTCGTGATTATTTCGCTCGGGTTTTCGGCAGCAGTATCCGCCGCTGAGACGTTCCCGCCATACAAAGCAGGCCAAGTCCCACAAAACGTGGTCGAACTCTGGAAAGACTATGACGCTCGCAGAGAACCGCTCGACATCAAGGGGATGGCGTCATCACGCGGTACGTGACTTTCAAAGTCGGAACGTTCAAAGGAGCAGAGGCTCGCATCGCGGCATACTATTCCTTTCCGATTGGCGTCAGCAAGCATGCAGCGTTTGTCTGGAGCCACGGCGGAGGTCAGCGAGCCGACCGTAAGCGTGGCTTTTACTTTGCCAAACAAGGTTTCGCGACGATTGACATCAATTGGCTGGGCCGTCCGCTCGAGGATGGGATCGACGTGAATACCGATTGGGGTAATGTCGACCCCACACAGGGACCACGCTTCTATACCAAAGCGTTAAGAAAGAGTTGGAAACAAAATCTTCAGCCCGATCTATTTTCGCTCGATCCCGTTGCCAGTCCGCGTAATAGCAACTGGTTTCTATTGACCGTCGCTGCCAGACGTGCCATCACGTTTCTCGAACAGCAGTCGGAAGTTGACTCGGAACGAATTGGTTTATCCGGATATTCGATGGGGGGGATGATCACGGCGCTGGCGGCTATCGATCCACGCCTCAAAGCGGTGGTTCCATTTGTAGGCGGCTCGGGATTCAAGCACGTTGACTTCCCAGGTGGCATTAAGGGAAGTAGTATCCGGTTGCATCTTCAGGATGTGGAACTATACAAAACAACCATGGACGCCAGCGCCTATTGGCCACTCGTTAAATGTCCGGTCCTCTTTATCAGTTCCTCCAATGATTTTCATTCGACCTTCGATCGAATTTACCAGTCGCTGGCACTTTTGAAACATTCCAATTGGCGAGTCAGTACCAACATTCATCAAAACCACGGTCCTGGACCGGCTATGAAATCAATAAAAATAAAGTCATTGTATCGTTCGAGAAGGACAGCCTATTTGGCGGACTGATGGTTG
>DTSG01000426.1 GCA_012965455.1 Planctomycetaceae bacterium
GAATCCTTTGATGTAAGCGAAACATCGGTCACTTCAAGTGATGGCAAATGCCATAACTCCAGTAAAGGAGAGGTGCTTTTCGGAGGTGAGACGTTCACGCTGCGCTGCGGAACCCTGCCGGGCCTGCTTGGCAGGACGCTCATGATGGCGGGAACGTCGGGCATCATCGGCAACTCGATCCTTAGCGATCGGTCGCTCGGATATTTCCCCAAGAGGAAGGAATTGTCGTTCTGACATTACACAGATACACCCACTATGCCTCAGAATTCCCCGATACCCCACGATAGTTGGGCTGAAGCGTACGACGTCGCTTACGAACAGTCCTTTGGCGACTTCTACGAGTCTCTGACAACCACGACGCTTGGACTTGTGCTTGGGACGATCCTACCTCCGGTACGAATCGTTGATTTCGGGGCTGGTACGGGCCGTCTTTCCATCCCTCTTGCCGGGCACGGTTTTCAGATGGATGCGGTCGATCCCTCGGTGGGGATGCTTGATCAGCTCCGGGCGAAGGATCCGAAGGGGGCGGTCGCCGTACATCGGATGCGTATGTAGGATTTTCGTGCCGAGAACGCCTTCGACATGGCGCTCTGTGTCTTCACGGTCCTCCTTTATCTGCTCGATGAGGAGGCGTTGGAACAATCCTTGGAAGCTGCATTTCGTTCCTTGAAGTCTGGGGGAACCCTGCTGATCGATATCCCTTCCAAAGCTCTTTTCCGGAGTTCTCGTTCGGAGAAACACGACATCGATCGGCACGTCACGGTAGAGCACGCGAATGATGCTGTCTTCACCTACCGTGAAAAACTGACCATTCGTGATGAAGATGGGGAGAGGACCTTCACGGACGAGTTCCAGATCAGGCACTGGCCGGTTGAAAAAGTTGTCGAAACCTTGATGAAAGTCGGTTTTCAGTTGGAGAAGAACTTTTCCCGCGAGTTGGCGGGCTCGGGATCCCAGTATCTCCTGATGAAGAAACCCGGAGGAGGCCGATAGACGCGATATCACATAGAAAATGAGGAGGAGGCCGTGGCGTTTTGGAAAATGAGAAAAGAACGACTTGGTGGTGGTGCTGTAGTCTTTAAGAGGTGGCTCGGTAAATCTGAACAGTTGGGATAAGTGGGCTTTCGACCTGTAACTGGCATACTTTGCCATCAACAGGAGAACCACCATGGCACGACGTCCACGCCGTAATCACACGCCCGTTTTCAAGTCGAAGGTCGGGTTAGCGGCCGTTCGCTAAGAGCAAACACTTGGCGAGCTTGCCCAGCAGTTCGATGTTCATCCCAACCAGATCAAACAGTGGCGGGACAAGCTTCTTGCCGATGTTGGCGATATTTTCAGTGGGGAAACGAAGCCGCCTTCGACTGACACGCCCGTTGACGTGAAAACGCTGCACCCCAAGATCGGTGAACTGACCCTGGAAAACGATTTTTTAGAAGGGGCGCTCACCAAGGCGGGGTTGCTGAGCGCAAAACGATGATAGACCGTAGCCATCAACTCTCTGTCACCAGGCAGGCCAAGGCTCTGGGAATCAGCCGTGGCAGCGCCTATTATAGGCCGCGCCCTGTATCAGACGCCGATCTGGCCCTGATGAGGCGGATCGACGAACTGCCTATGGATTATCCATTTGCGGGCAGTCGGATGTTACAGGGACTGCTGCTTGGTGAAGGATATATGGTCGGGCGTTTGCACGTCCGCACCGTGATGAAGCGCATGGACATTGAGGCGATCTACCGGCGTCCGAATACCTCGAAACCCGAGCCCGGTCACGAGATCTATCCCTACCTTCTGCGCAGGCTTCCCGTTATCCGGCCCAATCAGGTCTGGGCCATGGATATCACCTACATTCCCATGGCTCGTGGTTTTGTGTATCTGGCCTGCGTTGTGGACTGGTTCACCCGCCGGGTTCTGTCGTGGCGGCTTTCCATCACCCTGGAAGTGAACTTTTGTATTGAAGCGGTTGAGAAGGCGCTTGCCCGACATGGCAAACCGGACATCTTTAACACCGATCAAGGCAGCCAGTTCACATCCATTGCTTTCATCCAGGTGCTAAAGGACGCAAAAATTGCTATCAGCATGGATGGCAAAGGAGCCTGGCGAGATAACGTTTTCGTAAAAAGGCTGTGGCGAACCATCAAATATGAAGAGGTCTATCTGCACGCCTATAGCAATGTTCCCAAAGCGCGGGCTGCAATCGGGAAATACCTGAACTTCTACAATACCAAACGCCCGCATTCATCACTTGACGGTCAGACACCCGATCAAGCTTACTTCAATGCGCTGTCACCAATCCCGGTTGCAGCATGACAAGGGTCGGCATCCACTTATAAAATACCTCAAGACTGTTCAAACAAACCGAGCCACCTCTAAGTATCGATCTAATGGATACGATTACGCTATC
>DTSG01000427.1 GCA_012965455.1 Planctomycetaceae bacterium
TATGTTTTAATGAATATGTATTATGCGGATAGGCATCCGTTATGGGTACCCATTCCAGCGTAAAACGGACCACGAATCCGCCAGCGGCGGACGGATGACTACGAATGTTTGGCAATAATTATGAGTGGCTATGAATGAGTGTTGAAAACCCACCGGACAATTCAGAGATGTCGAACGTGGATTCAATTCCGATTCGCGGACCGGTGGGTAATGGCCAACGCGATTTCATGGAAAATCTCTCGTCGACGGATGATTTGTTTTATTACCAATCAGCCAGCCCGTCGGCAATGTTAGGTAGTCTTGTTCTGCATGCTGTAATTATTGTTTTAGTGCTACTGTCATTCACCTCGACGACATTTCACGGTGCGGCCAGCGACGAGGTGCGATCGGGAGGCATTGTTTTAGTCGAACAAATCGGTGACAAGCCTGAATACTTTCAGGATGCAACAACGAACGACCAAAATATAGAGATGCAGCAGGCAGCCATCACTGAACAACCGTTACTTAAAAACAGTACGGCAAAAAGCGAAAATTCACAGGGAGCCGACGTTGATTTGCCAGGTGGGTTACCCAATTTGAAACTGCCCGGTTTAGCTGGCAGTGGAGACGGTAAGGTAGAATTGCCTTCCTTGGATGATCTAACGGGTAACCGAACTCAGAAAGATGGCGAATTTGGAGCTGTGCAGACGGGTGTGTTCGGAACGAAAGGTACGGGTTCCCGCTTTATCTATGTCTTTGACCGTTCCGGATCGATGTCGGGCTATGGAGGCCGCCCGATGGAGGCGGCCAAGCAGCAGCTACTGCTAAGCGTGTGGGATTTGCAAGAGAACCATCAGTTCCAAGTGATTTTCTATAATGAGCGGCCTGTCGCACTAAATCCACTATCCCCCGCCCCGCCCAAGTTGCTGTATGGCACGCCGGAAAACCGTGAATATGCGATGAACTTTGTGCAGCAAATAAAAGCTGACGGCCGTACGAACCACGTTGCCGCACTGGATCTAGCCTTAAATATGAATCCCGATATTATTTTCTTTCTAACCGATGCTGATGAACCTCAATTGACGACCAGCGAACTCAATCGGATTTCACGAAAAAACGCCTCAATACGTGCTTCTATTAATACAATTCAATTTGGTGTTGGTCGTCGAACGAACCAGCAAAATTTCCTCCGACAATTGGCAAGTGAAAATGGTGGGCAATACGCTTATGTCGACTTGAGGGAATTAGTGCCAATACGTTAATCTTGCCTCTGTGCGATCCTTCACGCGGAATTTTATATGCTTTGCAATCTTCATTACTTCGGTCGCTATGTTTGCAGCACGCTGATACTGTGCCTGCCGCTGCTAGCTGCTGCGCAAAATGAGTCTGACCTAGTGATTGTGTGGGACGCCAATCGAGCGAATCAACTCAAAGTGTCGGGTCATATTATCGAATATACAAATGTCGCGGTGTCCATCAAATTGCCCTCGGGCGGGGTAAGACAAATAGAATCCGATCGTATCGTAACCTTGGTTACGGCTTGGAGGACGGAGTATCAGGAAGCGGAGGATTTGTTTCATGAAAAACAATATGACCGAGCGGAAAAGGGATTTCGACAAGCCTATGCTGTGGAGACACGAGATTGGATAAAGGAACGAATTCAGGCGCGTATTCTATGGTGTTTGCGAGCCCAAGGAGAATGGTCCGCCGCGGCGCGGTTTTACGCTGAAGTGTTACGAAAAACAAATCCTCTGACACCCTATTTAGACGTGATCCCCATTGTCTGGCATACCTTGATTCTCACGCCAGCCATGCAGGGCCAGGCAGTGGTACTACTTGACAGTTCAGATTTAAATGACCGTTTGATTGGAGCGAGTTGGTTACTTGCTTCACCCTTAAGAGCACGAGCGGTCAGTGTACTGACGCAATTAGAACTAAACAGGAACAAACGAATTGCAATTCTGGCGACAGCGCAGCTGTGGCGGACCAAACTTCCGGTTGCCTTAAAAGCGGATCTCGAGAAATGGCAAAATGTGATTAACCGTTTACCGTTAGCCTATCAAGCGGGTCCCTATTATGTGCTCGGACAACTGCAACAGCAGCAAGGTGAATCAGCGTTGGCTGTGTTGACTTGGATGCGAGTTATTATTTTATATCCGCATGGGCATCAATTAAACGCTGAAGCATTGTTGGCTGCGATTAAAGCATTGCGACAACTCGAAAAACCGACTCAGGCCATTACCCTTTGTCGGGAATTACAAAATGGATATCAATCCACTATTGCAGCGACTCAAACAAGTCGCTTGATTAAACAACTTCAACAGTTACAGCTTGACCTAAAAGCTGCCAGCGAGAAGTAATTATAAGGAGAGAGATTTTGAAACGGTTCAATTGGTTTACACTTGCCGCGACCAGCGGTCT
>DTSG01000428.1 GCA_012965455.1 Planctomycetaceae bacterium
GTACATACAACTGATGACAATTAACCGCTGGCCAAGTCGCCGCTTTGCAGACAGCGCCAAAGTGCAAACTAAAGGCGGCTGTTACTCCAGTACCCACTAACTGCAACCAAAATCGCATATCAGCTGTTTCCGCTACATGTGCCTGAGTCATGAGCCGAGTTGCTCCACCACCAATCACAAATCCATCACAAACATCTAGCTTGATAACGACCTTCGCCGGGGGAGTACCATAATGCAACGAAACGCCAGCTCGGACTGCTTTCGTTATCTCCGCATTCCCTAACGCGTCCGCCTGAGGAATAGGTGACTCGTAAATATCGATCTGCGGAAACTGATCCATCCACTTCAGAATAGGAATAGCCTGCTTCGCGGTCAGCAACGTCTCGTTAAAATCCATATCGATTTTGAAGTCTTCCGGCATCGCTGCTGCACACGTCTCCGTTTGATCCCACAAATCGTACCAGGGCCGGCCTTTTGTCTTGTACGCTTTGTAGCCCAATCGCTGCGCTGCTTGACATTCGCTCAACATATCTTTGGTCGGCATGTCGATATTCCACCATGACAAGGGAGTCGTCTCATACAACTGATTGCCCAACAATCGATGCGCTGGAACATCCCCAGCCTTACCCACTGCGTCAAACAACGCCATCTGCAGCGCCGCGCCGAGGTCATCATTCCACAGCAATTCAGCGGCATTGCGACCGATCGCATAATTGACTTTTTCGTCGGACGTAACGCCCCAAGAATAATACAGTAGACCTTCGCCCACTCCCTCAACGCCACCGGACAGTGTGACTTTCACCAACTCAGCCCAACGCCAATGGGGAATCTCCCGATCCATCGCACGCTGCGGCGCCGCTCTAAAGGGTAGCCGTACCGTTTGACGTTCGATGTCCACAATTTTCAATTTCGATGGCTGCTTTCCCAACCGTGCAGCGTAGCTTGTCTGGTCAAACACTTCCGGTAAGCTCAGACCAGCCAACGCAGCAAAGCCTCCCTGTAGAAAACGACGGCGTTTGATTCCAGCTCGAGGGGCTTTCCGGTGATTCAACTCGTTCAAGTTGTTCAGCATACTCATGTCAGTTTCATTTCAAGTAAAAGTGTTTAGCTCTCGTCAGTTTTGGGATCCGAGATTGCGTCGTACCACTGCGGGTGACGATCAGCAAAGCGGTTGATTTCATGCTTATCCGCAATTCGGACAATATGTTTATTGCGACTCTTTTCAACATCTATTTCACCGTACAGTATTTCAAAGTTTGTATGATCGGCAAATTGAATGTCATATCCATTGGGGGCGACAATCTTACTTCCACCAATAAACGCGAATCCACGTTCCACGCCGATACGATCTATCGCCGCGTAATAGATCTTATTTTCTACAGCGCGTGTATTAATGACATACAAGGGAAACGTCTCCGACCCAGGGGGCCAGTTCGTAGGGAGCACCACCAGGTCGGCACCGCCGAGAGCCATCACGCGTGACGATTCTGGAAACGATCCGTCGTAGCAGATATTCATGCCAACTCGGATATCACCTAAGTCGTGAACTTCGAATGGACGATCTCCGGGAGTCGTAAAGCGATCAATTCCAAGAAACGGTAGATGGATTTTTCGATAGGATCCAATCACGCCAGTTGGACCAACCAGTACGCAAGCATTAAAGAGCTTGTCGTTAACTCGCTCCAAAGTCCCGTAAATAACGAAACTATCGGTTTCCCGACACAACTTTTCAAAAAACTGACTGCTCTCACCAGGGATGGATTCCGCATAGGGCATTGCTTCTGCGAGGCTATCAAAACAATAGCCGGCAACAGCGCATTCGGGAAAGATGGTCAACCGTGCTCCGGTGCTCGTGGTTTCACGCAGCGCATTTTCCATAGCTGCGAGGTTGGCAGCTTTGTCCATCAGTGCAATATCCATTTGCACGCCAGCTATTTTAAACGTCATATTGAGCTTTCTATCAGAACAAACAATTCAGCAAACAACAGTTCATCCGTGCAATATACAAGATCAATTGTAACATCTATTGAATTACTCAGTGCCGGCGTTGAGGCGTGGCCCATGACGCACCCATCATACTTCCGTGTTCTCAAGCGGCGGCCGCTGAAGATGGTAATTGGTCTCAGATTGAAACAACTGGGCAAGCGCTAAGATGGTTGTTTCATCGTACAACCGACCAGTCAACTGCACGCTCACAGGTTGCCGCACACCCGCTCGCTCAACAAAACCACTCGGCATGGCAATCGCCGGATGCCCCGTCATATTAGTAATCAAAGCCTCATCACGGCCGCCATCAACAAACACGTCCACCTGCTGCATAACTTGCTGCATTTCATCTTGCAACTTACTGCGAATCCGCTGCGCCCGTAGATATTCAACCGCCGGTAGAAACTCCG
>DTSG01000429.1 GCA_012965455.1 Planctomycetaceae bacterium
AGGCTTACGAGATGAAGCGAACAAGATGGTGGCCATCCACCTGCAAATCTCCACGACAGGATTGGAAACTGGGCGCAACGATATCGATAAAATGGCAAGCATCATTCCAGCGCGAAAAGCGTTTGTTCGTCAGGTCAAAGTATCACTTGAAGAAGATAACTTAGTTTCCGACACCGCGCTGCAAACCGATTTACTGGAATCCGATTACCTAGACGATCTTCCAAAACTCCTGCTAAATGACGTTCAGGATGTCACCGACAGATTAACAGCCGTACAACCAGTATATGCCAACCTGGGCAAAGCGATTGACGATCTATTAGCCAATGGAAACGGATTGGAGGAAGGCGAGTTGCTGACACAACTTGAAGCAACCGTGATTTCCATCATGCCTGAACTATTGATCAAAATATCCAACGATGCCTTGGAATTGTCCCTCGTACAAACCAGTGCTAGAGCTGAGAGCATTACTTTGATACCTGTCGACTTAAGTGTTGAACAAGCCTATGAGACGGCCAGTAAAAATCGCTTGGATTGGATGAACCAGCGTGCCGGGATCATGGACCAATGGCGATTAATCTCCTACAACGCCGACAGTCTCGAAAGTGACCTTGATATCGTCCTGTACGGTGGCATCGGGAACACGGGCGACAATCCGCTGAAGTTTCGCGACACTGCCGGAACTCTAAAAGCCGGTATTGAATGGGACGCACCGATCACTCGATTGCGAGAACGGAATACATATCGCCAAAGTTTAATTGAGTATGAGCAGGCCAAACGTGGGTATTACAACTACGAAAATGGACAATATCTGGCACTCAAAACGGCTTTACGCAATATCCAAATGCAAAAAATCAACTTTGAAGTACAACGCAAGCAACTGCAAGTGGCAGCTCGTGGCGTACTCTTTGTGCGGACTCGACTACAAGAACCACCTGGTGAAACTGGCACTCGCTTGTCACCTACCGTTGCTCGTGACCTTATCCAACAACTGCAAGGATTGCAGCGGGCTCAGGATAATATCTTACGCGTATGGGTTGGGTACGAAATTGCTCGCGGCCAACTCGACCTGGCACTGGGCACAATGCAAATCGACGACGAAGGCATGTGGATTGATCCAGGACCAATCGGACTTAAATATGGTTATCCCCAAAATAAAGCAACTGCTGATGAGGACAAAAAGTAAACGTATCACCGCAGGTTAACATATCCACGCTACCAATTTGAAATTCACCCTAGAAATGCCGCAACGGATTCCACCTGCTAGGGTTGTATAAATGCCATAAAACTGGCGCTTTCTCTCTTACAATTTAAGGTTGCCTGAGTAGATAATGGTATTCTATAAAGAGCAGGCAATATTAATATGTGGCTTGCCACCCGAGCATGCTTATCGTCATGTTCATAACGCCATAATGCTTAGTTTGCAAACTAAGTAAAGCAGTTGATTAGATCAAAATTTATTTTTGGAAATAGTTGCTAACAATGAACACTCGCCATTACACAGTCCGCAATGGAAACGCCACAATCATCCTTGTGGTTATTGCCTGTCTCGTAGTCGCACTTGGCTATTATGCTTACGCGTCGATGAAATCTGCGTTCACTCAGGATAAACTGGCTAGCTTTCAATTCCGCGAAGTTGAAAATGGCCTGTTCAAGCACACGGTGATCGAATCGGGAGTCATCGAAAGCTCGCAAAACATCGACATCGTCTGTAATGTGCGATCTAGGGCTGGTGGAGTGCAAATCATCTGGGTCATCGAGGAAGGTACTCAAGTCCAAAAGGGAGACAAGCTTGTCGAACTCGATACCACCACGCTTGAAGACAGTCTGCAACAACAACAACTCATCATGAACCGAGCGAACTCTACTAAGATTTCAGCGGCAGCGGCTGTCCGCCGAGCGGAGATCGCTCGCCAAGAATACCTGGAAGGCACATTCAAGCAAAACGAACAAATCATTGAATCTAATATTCTTATCGCCAAACAAAATCTTTCCACGGCACTCGACAAAGCTGCCTTTAGTGAGCGACTCGCAGCCAAAGGTTTCGTGACTCAGCAGCAACTACAGGCCGATCGCTTTGCCGTGAAGCGAGCGAATCTTGATATGTCCTTGAAAGAAAATGAACTGCGGACATTGCGTGAAATTACAAAACAAAAAATGCTCGTGGGGTTTGACGCCGACATAGAAACCGCTAAGGCCTCGATGCAAGCTGAAGAAAAAAACTATATCGAAGAAGAAAAACAGCTTGCCGAAATTAAAGAACAAATTGAAAACTGTATGGTCTATGCTCCTGACGATGGGCAAGTTGTTTACGCCAATCAACAAAGCTCTCGAGGTGGTTCGGAATTTATTGTCGAAGCGGGTGCGACTGTCCGTGAACGACAGTCGATTATTAAACTACCTGACCCAGAGCAGATGCAGGTGAAAGCGAAGGTAAACGAAGGCCGTATCGCCTTTATTCGAAAAGGCCAGCGAGTCGCCGTAACTGTTGGTGCCTTAGAAGGTCAGGTATTACAGGGCGTTGTTTCCAAGGTCAACAAGTATCCCGAAGCATCTAGTTGGTTTAACTCGGAAGTTAAAGAATTTGCAACCTACATTAAGATACTCAATCCACCTGAGGCAATTCGTACTGGGTTAACTGCCGAAGTAGAAATGCTCGTTAATACAATGGCGAATCAAACGATGATCCCTGTACAAACATTGCATGAAGACCAGGGGCAAGCATTTTGCCTCATCAAACGTACTTATGATCCTAAAAACCCTCTGCACAGTCAAGAATTGGGCGGTAAGCATGGTGACATAGATGCGGAGTTCTCGGTTGAGGTCGTTCCAGTTGAATATGCTGCCAGTAACAATAAATTTCTCGCAATTACCAGTGGTCTAAAAGCGGGTGACATGGTCGTTATGAACCCTCGTAGTGAAGAAGACATTCTTAACCGCCTCGTCATTAACTATCGTGCCCGTAAAGCAATGGATGAGTTTGACACGAACAAGAATGGAGCGTTGTCACAAGATGAAGTTCATACCATGAATGGTCGCCTTGGATTTGAAGGCATTACAAGCTTTAACCACGTCGACAAAAACTCCGATGGCAAAATTGATGTGGATGAACTTGGTAACTTAATCGAGCAAACGCAAGAGCCGCTGGAAATCAAAATTGAAAAGGAAATCCCTATTGAAGAAGATGCTGAGGAAGAGGACGAAGATCCATTAGCGGAGTTCAAAGAACAAGCGGAAACCATGGTAGGGCGTATGTGGCCAAGAATAGATGCCAATGGCGATGGGAAACTTGACGCAGAAGAAATCTCTTCTTCACGAGATCCTGCAAGTATGAAAAAAGCCGATACCGATAACGATGGTGAGATTTCAAAAGAAGAATTCATCACCAGCATGGCTAAACGCATGAAAGCAAATGCCGAATCCGGCGGTGGCGGTAGCGGAGGCAGTGGAGGTTTTGGTGGTGGAGGTAGGCAATAGTGACCGTAGCTGCACTTACAGTTAAAGACCTCACCAAAGACTACATCACTAAATCGGAAACCGTGCATGCTCTGCGTAGCGTTACGTTTGATGTTCCTGAAGGTGATTATGTCGCCATCATGGGACCCTCCGGATCTGGCAAAAGTACGCTGCTCAATATGATCGGCTGCCTAGATCGTCCAACCGCTGGGCTTTTGATGCTAGGCGATGACAACGTTGCCCATATGACCGATAACCAATTAGCCGACATACGTGCTTCTCGTATCGGCTTTGTCTTTCAATCTTACAACCTCATTGCCCAACTTTCCGTCGTGGAAAATATTCAAGTGCCGCTGTTTTACCAGGGGAATTTGAACCGGCAAGCTAATCGTCGCTGCCGTGAACTGGCGGATCTTGTCGGGCTAGGAGATCGCGTCAGTCACCGACCGACTCAACTCTCTGGTGGCCAACAACAGCGTGTCGCCATCGCTCGTAGCCTCGTCAACGATCCATTTTACATCCTCGCGGACGAACCAACTGGTAACTTGGACAGCCGGACGACCGAAGAGATTCTAACCATTTTCGAGCGGCTTAACGATCAAGGTAAAACGATCGTGGTGGTTACCCATGAAGACGATGTATCGGAACGTACAAAACGTATCATTCGTCTTCGCGACGGTTTAATTGTTTCCGATGAACACAATGAAAATCGCATACGTTTTACTGACGAAGAAACAAGTGAGGTCATTCCTGAAAACAGCATGGAGGCACTCGAAGCGGTTCGTGATGCTCAACTCGCAGCATTGACTCCAGCGACTGTCGACGCAAACTCCGAAACGGCTGCAAAAACGTCTAGTTCGAATGATTCCAGTAGTAATGATGATGACCACATTACCCTCAAAGGGCAATCATAATGGGATTCATTACAACCTGGGTGCGAACCTTTCAGCTCGGTATCAAGAGCTTATTGCTACACCCAATGCGATCGATGCTGACCATTCTCGGTATCTTTATCGGTGTAGCCTCCGTTATCTGGCTGCTCGCAATCGGTGAAGGAATTAGCCAAGAAGCTCAACGCCAAATCGAACAGCTCGGCGCTCAGAACATCATCGTCCGCTCTATAAAGCCACCAGCGGAAGCACTCGGCGATGGCATCGTGGCTGTCTATGGATTGAACAACCGAGAGTATGAAATGCTCTTGGAAACGCTTCCTCAAATCGAACATGCCGTACCCATTAGGGAAGTAAAGCGAACCTTTCAATTTCAATCTGTCGCAGTAGATGGACGGCTCGTCGGTTCAACACCAAAGTACTACGAAACAGCCAAACTGACAATTGATCGCGGTCGTTTTTTGACCGACTCCGATTACGACAAAAATAAGAACTATTGTGTACTAGCCAAGGGAGTTGCCTCAAAGCTATTTCCCTATCAAGATCCAATTGGTCAAAAAATATTGCTGCCTGAGCTCAATGACTTTTTTGAAGTCGTGGGTGTACTAAAACATCGCGGAGCCACAGCTGGAATCGGTGGTTCCTTTGCCGCACAAGACTATACTAAAGACGTCTATATTCCACTGACAACGATGAGGCAACGATTAGGGCGAACAATTTTCCGCCGCGTCGGAGGTTCTTTTGGTGGCGAGTTCGTCGAGCTCAATCAAGCGACATTGCAAATTCGCAGCGTCGATGAGGTACTCGCGACTGCCGACATGATCCAAGACTCACTACGCCATCACGACAAAATGGGCGATATCGAAGTGGTTGTGCCATTAGAATTGCTCGAACAAGCTAAATCAACTCGGATGATGTTCATGGTTTTCATGGGTTTGATTGCCGGCGTATCACTGCTTGTCGGTGGTATCGGCATTATGAATATTATGCTGGCTACCGTTACGGAACGAACACGCGAAATTGGTATCCGCCGAGCTCTCGGTGCTCGACAATCCGCGATTATCCGTCAATTTTTGGTCGAGACTATTACGCTTTCTGTACTCGGTGGTCTGGTCGGGATCGCTGCGGGTTTCCTCGGGCCGCTTGTCACCATTCTTGTTCGGGACGGACTTTATATGTACATGCCCGAGCGGATGGCCGGATTACCATCAACCATTAAAACCATGACACCGCAAATCGTCGAAGCCTCAGTACCCATCGCTTTTGGCATCGCCGTACTTGTCGGTACATTGTTTGGTATCTACCCAGCCATGCGAGCCGCTAAAATGGACCCCATCGAAGCCCTCCGCCACGAATAAGACAATGATTCGTCACGAGATTGACCATTTTTGCCTACGTGTTAATTAGTGGTCAGCACATCTACCAATTGATCCATCTCGGATTGTGTATGCCTAGCGCTCAAGCTCACACGTAACATACTCCCACCTACAGGCACCGTCGGTGGACGAATTGCGGGCACCAGCAGCCCCGCGGATTTTAAGGCGGCACTCAGGGCTGTGGCTTTCTCTGGCGTGCCAACAACCAGCGGGACAATCTGCGAATAGAATTCGTTTTGGGATTCAGGCAACAGTCCAATCGATTGCAAACGCTGACGCAAATGTTGAGCGTTGGATAATAGTTGTTCCCGGCGGTGCGGTTCTGTTTGAATCAACTGCACGGCGGATCGGCTGGCACTGGCACAAGCAGCCGGCAATGCGGTTGAAAACATATAACTGCGGGCGGAATTCGCTAGCCAATCAATGAGTAATTTACTGCCCGCTACAAATCCACCGATACTTCCTAACGCCTTACTAAACGTACCCACCGTCACGTCGACTGCGTCTTCACAATTAAACAACTCCGCCAGCCCGCGACCATGTTCACCAAACACCCCAGTTGCATGCGCTTCATCGATCATCAACATGCAATTATGTGCGCGCGCGAGTTCCGCAATCTTGTCCAGCGGTGCGACGTCGCCGTCCATGCTAAACAGCGAGTCGGTCACGATCAATCGACGACGATGCGATGTAGCGGCCCCTAATAACTCTGCTAAATGATCCACATCATTATGGCGGTAAACCAAGACCTTCGCAGCCGATAACCGACACCCATCAATAATGCTGGCATGATTACGGGTATCGCTCAGGATCACATCTTGTTTGCCCACCAACGCGGCGATCGTACCAACATTGGCCGTATAGCCTGTTGGAAAAGTTAGCGCCCGCTCCGTTGCTTTGAATGCCGCTAAGTCGCTCTCTAATGCGGCGTGAACCGTTGTGCGTCCCGTCACCAAGGGACTAGCTCCACTACCCCACCCAAACTCCTCCAAGGTCGTTTGCATGGTTGGACTATTGAGCTCTCGAGCTAGACCCAAGTAATCATTGCTGGCAAAATTTATCAGTGATACATCACCGCCGCAAATCGGTCCACTATCTCGATCACGACCCCACGACTGCAACTCTCGCCGTAGATGCTGCGCTGACAAACCGGCTAGCTCATCTTCGAGCCAATGTAATGGATTGTTGGACATCGCACTCTTTTTGTAGTAAACACAGCAAACAACTATTTTGAAGATACCATATCAAATAAATCATCGGTCGCATAACCCTAGACCCAATGGCTCTGGGTATCTTACAATACTCTA
This sequence comes from Planctomycetaceae bacterium, assembly GCA_012965455.1. Classification (GTDB taxonomy): domain Bacteria; phylum Planctomycetota; class Planctomycetia; order Pirellulales; family Pirellulaceae; genus UBA721. Next base: position 7,027 of record DTSG01000429.1, read on the forward strand.
ATTAGATAAAGTAATAGTACGCTGCTACGACGTGATAATAATTAGATAGAAATTAATCGCGTAATCTCGCGAGTTGTCAGAAAAAGAAAGCCGGCCACATGAAAACATTTACTCACCGCTCAACCTTCCGTCTCGCTCTACTCGTTGCTGCACTTGGTTGCTTAACCATCACCGGCTGCCGTGAGGCTGCAGAAGACGCAGCTTTCCGGGAGTTCGAAGAAGAGTTCGGTTCCGGTGGCACCACCGCTAACACTTCCACGGACGGTGGTGATACTAGCGACACCGCATTAAATACCATTACCGATGAACCGGTCGACTTTGAATTTGCTGATCTCGTTAAGCCTTTTGACCCTCCGCCACTCGAAGAAATCATTTCCTTAAACGAATGGGCCGATAAGCCAGTTTTGGATGCCGTCGAGTTGATGCGAGAGCGTCAAGCAGGCGAACAACAACTCGCAACACCTGCGGAAGCGCTCGCTCTCAAAAACAGCTCGGTTGCTAACAACAATAAAATCATTTCCGCGATGGGGCGGCTCGCCCAAGAAGGTGAAGTTAATTATTCTGCTGAATGGAACAGGCATACAGCTGGCGATATTAAAAGCACCAACCCACTCATGATCAGTTCGACAGCGGAGTTCGATGTCGCTGGATTAACCAACATGGGACTGTTTGGCTTCGATTGGAATTTTGTCCCGTTTGCCTCGACTGATGTTGTTGTCTCATGGCAGACATCTGCCAACGGACTCTACGACAAAGTTGTGATGCGGGACGATCTGCGTTGGTCTGACGGAACTGTAATTACGGCACATGACGTCGCTTATTCTTATCAGGTCATCATGACTTCCAGCGTACCGATTCCGGCCGTTCGCTCTGGCACAGATCAACTAAAATACGTCCATGCCTATGATGATCACACGGTCATTTTTTTTCACAACGAGTCGCTAGCCACGAACGTGTGGAATATCAATTTTCCGGTGATCCCTAAACACATTTACGAAAACACGGTGCCGGAAGACCCCACGATGGCCAAAAGCGAAGCGCACGTGGCTCTCGACGAAAACCCCATCACGGGCGGTGCTTATCAAATAACAAAACGCGTTCGCGGACAAGAAATCGTGCTCAAACGTCGCGAATCCTATTACATCGTTGACGGCAAAGTTGTTCGTAGAAAACCTAACTTCGAGACGATCCGCTTCCACATTGTCGAAAACAGCAGCACCGCTTTATTGGCGTTAAAAAAAGGAGACATTGAAGAAATGCAATTGTCGCCGGAGCAATGGCAATCGCAAACCAGTGGTGAAGAATTCTACAAAAACAATACTAAATCCTATGCGCTAGAATGGGTCTATTACTATTTCGGCTGGAACAATCGCTCGCCGTTCTTTCGGGATGTTCGAGTGCGTCAGGCGATGAGCTATGCGTTTAACCACCAAGAACTGCTTGACCGTCATCGCTTTGGCCTCGATGAAGCAGCCCAAGGGATTTTTCATAAAACCTCTCGTTGGGCACCAACCACACTGCCAGCGCCGTACACGCAAGATCTTGATAAGGCGGAGGACCTGTTGGCCGCAGCCGGCTGGGAAGATAGCGATAACGACGGAGTATTAGATAATATTGTTGAACTAGATAGCGATTTCGACGGCAAAATCGATGGTAAACGACGGATGCGGTTTGAATTCACTATTCTAGTGAGCAATAAACAAGAGCGTATCGATATTTGTACGTTGCTGCAGGAGAACTTAGATCAGATCGGGATTCGATGTAACGTCAAGCCTGTTGAATTTACGACGTTGCAGCAGTTATCACGCGATCATCAATTCGACGCCATTTTTGCCGGTTGGGGAACGGGCGCTGACCCAGACACTTCGGAGAATTTATGGACAACCAAGGCCATCGATGCCGGTCGCAACTACGGGTGTTACTCGAGTAAAATCGTTGATCAACTTTTTGAAGATGGCAAACGTGAACTCGACCCTGAAAAAAGAGCGGCTATTTACCAAAAAATCCATCTACAATTGTGGGATGACCAGCCATACACGTGGCTCTATTTCCGGAATGCCTATTATGGATTTAACCGGTCGCTGCGGGGATACAATTACAGTGCTCGCGGCCCTTATAATTATGGCCCGGGTGAGTCTACCATTTTCAAACCAGCCGGTATGCGGTAAATTTCTTCTCAACGGTTCTACTGGTGCCTAACTGCGCGTATCATTTGCACAAATTAATCCACGTTAAACAAGGCAATTCATGGCTGGCTATTTAATCCGCCGCATTCTATTGGGATTGCTCACGCTGTTGCTAATCACGATGGTCGTCTATGCATTGATCCGCTTCATGCCTGGTAGCCCGATGGATACCGATCCAGCCATGATGAATCCAGATAAGATGCCCAGCGCCGAAGATTTAGAACGCATCAAAAAAGCGTATGGGCTCGATAAGCCAGTCTACGAAGCTTATTGGATCTGGCTCAGCAATCTGGCCTCTGGCGACATGGGTATTAGTTATAATGAAAAAAAGCCTGTCACCGACGTCATCGAAAGTCGCGTGTGGGCGACATTGTTACTTACCGTACCATCTTTGGTAATCGCATACCTCCTCGCCATCCCTATTGGCCTATGGTCCACCATTCGCAGTGGCAAACTCGATGAACGAATTGCTGGCGTTAGCTTATATATGCTATACGCTATTCCATCGTTTATAGCGGCTCTGTTTTTACAATTGCTATTTGCCGTCAAGCTCAGTGGAACGGCATGGGAATTACCACTGATGGGGATGCATCATTCGGATTATGACGAAATGGGAGTAATCGCTCAAACTTGGGATTTATTGCAGCACATGTTGCTGCCGGTGATTTGCTTTACGTATGTCAGCTTAGCTTATTACAGTCGTTTCATTAAAGCCAATATGGAAGAAGTGATCCGTCAAGATTACATTCGCACGGCTCGCGCCAAAGGCTTGGGGCAAATGCGGATTATTCTGCATCACGCCTTTAGAAACACACTGATCCCATTCGTGACCCTGCTCGGCTTGTCGCTACCGTCATTACTAGGAGGCGCGATTATTCTAGAACAAGTATTTAATTGGCCCGGCATGGGGCAACTTTATTTTCGCAGTATTGGAACACGAGACTATCCCGTCATCATGGGACTCACGCTCTCACTTTCGGTACTTACACTGTTAGGACAACTCTTTGCCGATATTCTGTATGCGTTTGTCGATCCGCGGATTGCATATAAGTAACAAAACAAACTGGTTTTCTTTATGACTGACAATAATCAACAACCTTCCGGTGCACTCACCAAGGCAACGCGATCACCCGGATTTTGGGTTCTAGCTTGGCGACGTTTTCGACGCCGCAAGCTATCGATGCTAGCGCTGGCGGTAGTTATGTGTCTGTCTGGAATTGCTGTGTTCTCACCGATGATCGCCGGCACTAAGCCGATTGTCTGCAAATACAAAGGCAACCTCTATTTCCCCTGCCTGGCCTACTTCAATGCCGATTGGGAAAACCCCATCTTTCACAAGGATCGGTTTCGTAAACGGTATCCAAGAAACCTCCGTGAAAAAGACCCGGAAAGCTGGGCAATCTACCCCTTAGTTTTTCAAGATCCTTATCGTCCTGTGCGTGATGGCGAGTGGCAAGACAAAAATGGCGACGGGGAATGGGTGGATCGTCCTGGAAACCCATATCATGGCGGGCTGCCCTCAAAGCTAAACTTCTTTGGTACTTATAAACGAGGCGTCGATGTATTTGCCAGTATGGTACATGGTACGCGAATTGCGCTGCTCGTCGGATTCGTGTCCACGGGAATCGCGGCCTTCATCGGAATCACACTCGGTGCTATTGCTGGTTACATGGGCGGCGCTATTGACATGGTAATCAGTCGCATCATTGAACTCGTGATGTGCATCCCAGGCATTGTGCTGATCCTGGCACTCATCGCCGTCATCGATAAAATCAATATTTGGATTATGATGGCAATCTTAGGTTTAACAAGTTGGACAGGAATGGCGCGGCTCACGCGAGCGGAGTTCTTGAAACTGAAGCAATCGGAGTTTGTCGCCGCTGCCCAGAGTATCGGCGCCGGCCCGCTGCGAATCATGTTTCGACATATTTTGCCCAATGCACTTGCACCAGTAATGGTACCTATCGTATTTGGTATCGCTGCTGCGATTAAAGTCGAGGCGGGCCTCAGCTTGCTCGGTTTCGGTGCACCACCTCCCAATCCCAGCTGGGGAACAGTCCTCAATGCTGGCACCTCAAACTACACCGAATGGTGGCAAATCGTTTTCCCTGGCATTGCTATCTTTATTACCATTTTAGCCTACAACCTCATCGGCGAAGGGGTTCAGGAAGCCACGGATCCGCGTCTAGCAGACCCCAAAGATTAACTCAAAACTACCCCTCAGATCGAATAGCATGACTGGCATCATTGAAATCCAAAACCTGCGAACCTATTTCAATACCGACAACGGTGTTGTCAAGGCTGTAGATGATTTGTCGTTGACGATCATGCCAGGACATACGCTGGGGGTAGTTGGTGAATCGGGTTCCGGAAAATCCGTAACATCACTGACAATCATGAAGTTGCTCGCAGCGACTGCAGAAATCAACACCGGTAGTGTAATATTCTTAGGGCAAGATATTGTGCACATGAGTGAAAAACAGATGCGGAAGCTGCGCGGCAGCGAAATCAGCATGATTTTTCAAGAACCCATGTCCTCGCTCAATCCCGTACACAAGGTTGGGCACCAAGTGATGGAAGCCATTTTGGAGCATCAAGATGTTACCAAAAACGAAGCCCGCGAGCGGACCATTGAGTTGTTTGAAGAAGTCGGAATTCCTGATCCGGCGGAGCGAATTCATTATTATCCACACCAAATGTCGGGTGGACAGAAGCAACGAGTCATGATTGCTATGGCTTTATCTTGCAATCCAAAACTACTTATTGCGGATGAGCCTACCACGGCCTTAGATGTAACGGTTCAAAAACAGATTCTAGATCTCATCTGCGCGTTGCGGGACGAGCGGCAAATGGCCGTCTTGTTCATCACACATGACCTTGGTGTCATCGCCGAAATTGCTGACGACGTGATGGTCATGTACCGTGGCAAGGTTGTCGAACAAGGCGATGTTCTCGACATCTATGAAAACCCGCAGCATCCCTACACCCAAGGCCTGCTCAACTGTCGCCCGCGACTTGATACTGTTTACAAAAGATTACCAACCGTATCTGACTTTATGGACACGACAATCGGGGATGATGGCAATATGACCATCACCGCCAAAGAAATGACCGACGAACGCAAGCAGTTCTTTATTAACACTGGACGGGGGCGATTGCTTCACAAACATTCGGAATTACAAGCATTGGGATATACCGATGATTCGTCGTCGGTTACCAAAGACGCTACGTGTGTCAGTGAATCTGAAACTCCACTTTTAAATGTCCGCGACCTTAAAGTCCATTTTCCAGTTCGGCAAGGATTATTGCAACGAGTTGTTGGTCATGTTAAGGCGGTGGACGGCATCAGCTTTGATATCTATCGCGGCCAAACCCTAGGCTTAGTCGGCGAATCTGGTTGCGGCAAGACGACGGCTGGTCGCGCGATTTTGCAGCTACAAAAGTCGACTGCGGGTGAAGTCGTGTTTGATGGCTCCGTTGTCTCGTCATTTAGTCGACGCAAAATGCGACCACTGCGACAAGAGATGCAAATTATCTTCCAAGATCCCTTTGGGTCGATGAATCCTCGCATGACAATTCAAGCTGCGATTGTCGAACCAATGAAGCTACAGGGTATTGGAAGTTCTCGTACGGACCGCATTGATCGAGCAGCCGCACTACTCGACGAAGTGGGAATGTTGCCGGAACACCTGAGACGATATCCGCACGAATTCTCCGGTGGACAGCGGCAGCGAATCTGTATTGCCCGCTCACTCGCGGTCGAGCCACAGTTCATCATCTGTGATGAATCCGTGTCCGCACTCGATGTATCCGTACAAGCTCAAGTGCTCAATCTATTGAACGACCTGCAAGAACGCCGTGGACTAACCTATATCTTTATCAGCCATGACTTGTCGGTGGTGAAGTTCATGGCCGACATGATGGCCGTCATGAAGGATGGGAAAATCGTTGAATTTGGACCGTCCGAGGCGATTTACCGGAACCCCCGCGAAGAATATACACGAACGCTGATTGAAGCAACGCCCTGTGATGATCTAGAAAACATCCGCCGCCTAGTAGACCAACGTAATAAGCAACGCAGCGGTACTATATAATTCCACCACACCCGCTTTGCGTCTTAATTTAATAAGTGCAATTCACCACTATCAACACGGCGCCATTGTGAAATCAGACGCTCGGCCAGCGATATTCCTTGGTTGACCGGGTGCGTACAATAGTGCACCCAGGACTCGGGAATGTCGACGCGGAATTTATCAACACACGACAAGATTGCCGTCGAGCAAACGCCATTGAATTCTCTTAACGTATCGTTACCCTCAAAACGAGGTTCGACGTGAAGACCAAATATTTGCTTGAGCGACAGGTTTGTGAATTTGCGAGCAGCAAGGCCTTGACCGCTGGCAAGTTGCCAGCGAACATCGCTGCCATGTTCTTCAATCCGATCGCGACTGTATCCGTACAGACCAGTGCCTGGGATGTCCGTCATATATCCTAAAAGTAAATCTGTCCAGCGTTCACAACGCCGAGCCAATTCACGGATTTTGAAACGGCATGTGGATCGCGTTATCAAATCACTCATTTTTTGTTTAACGGCTGCATGATCCGCTTGGATACTCTTAAAAATACAAAACGTTGCATCGCTCGCTGGCTCAAACGTTGCATTGGTTTGGTACCAACCATCGACCGTTGCCGTCCACACTCTCGTTAATATCTCCGACAACATGACGCTGCGTAACAAATCGAATTGCTGAGAAGGATTTGCATCTTCTGCTTGCGCCAGCCACCAACTAAGCCGCCGCTTATGGGCTACATGGTATTGGCCTGCTTGGACCATCGTGAAATGGTGCAAACTAGGAAGGATTTCTTGACTCGACAACGCTAGCCAACCAGCTAGGCGAACTTGTTGATAGGTATACACAGTGCGCTCGTTAAGAATAAATGTGAATAATAATTCGTGGACATTAAATGTCACACGTAATTATTCGCCGCAAAAATCAACAATGGCGGAAAAATCGCAAATTCTTTACGTCATTCCCACACGTATTCCGCAAGCACTAGGCCGTCTGGATGCTCTGTTTTCCACTGATTCCAGCTAACCAATTCAAACGCATAATCTTGCAACGGAATCGATTTGTCATCCTGAAAAAACTGCTTGCCATTTACTAGAATTAAGAATTTATCTTTATCGAGACCTTCTTGGGTAATATCTAAGCGATCCCCGCCAATATCACCAGTGAAAACTCGTACACACTCTGATTCGTTACAATACGTCACCGCAATTGGGACATCACCAAGTATTTCGCTGGCGACATGCGCGCCGATATCGGATAGGCGGCACTTGGGGTATGCATAATGTACTCCATTGATTTCCAACGCAATAATGATATCCTCATCGTCCAATTTACTATCACTCACTGCTTCAAACGTCCGGTCAACCGTTTCCATACTTCCTGGCGTGCTCATTTGAATTCCACCTGTGGGATCTGGCGGGAGATCGGCGTATCGATTTCGACTAAGATTAAGATCCTGATAGGTCAAATATCCCCACGCAAATGCTGTTGCCAACACCAACAAACAAACAGCCTGCAAACTGTATTTTTTCACCTGCGTCATGATGGAGAAATCTCTCGGAAAAACAAACACACTTACATGTACTTTCGTGTATATGTATTGAGCGGTTATTGTATCGGGGTAATTATTACCAACAACCCCCCTAAAGGATACGCCTTTTCGATCTCGGCCACAGACTGGTACAACACACACCAATAACAACTAATGCGGCTAGGAAAAATCCAAACAATGCGGGCGATGTTAAGTAGAATAAAATGATGCAACAATATTCATACAAAACCCTAGCCGGCGGACCTCCCAATGCGGTCTACGGTGTTGATATTTCACCGGATGGAACTATGATCGCAGCCGGCAGCCTCAACCATGCGGTCTATGTTTGGAATACGGACACTTGGGCTGTGAAAGTCTTTCGAGCCGTCCATGCTGATGGCATATCCTGTGTAAAATTCTCTCACGACGGCAACAACATATTAACGACGAGCTTGGACAAGACCGTTAAAATTTTAAGCTCCAGCAGCGGCTCCGTGGAATCAACGTTATCCGGACATAGCTTAGCCGTATTATGTGGCGTCTATGCGGGCCCCGTTGGGGAACGTATTGTCACAGCGGGCTTTGACAATACCGTCCGCATTTGGACAGCATCTGGTCAGGTCCGACAAATGGGTGGTCTCACCCCTTACACCTACGGCGTGGATGTTAGCTCCGATGGAAACTGGATCACTGCTGGTAGCTTATCAAGCCAAGTCATCACATGGAACCAAGATGGCACGCAATTGCATGCGGCAACGGAGCATGAAGAAGGGGTCTATAGTGTGGCCTACTCAAAATCCGATAACAACCAATTTGCAACGGGTGGCGGCAAAGGCATGATTGCCGTGTGGGATCGTAAACAGGGAGAAGTAACCGGTCGCTTGCGCGGACATAAAGGTAATATTCGGAGTTTAGCATATTCACATGACGGTCAACGACTTGCCAGCGGCGGTACCGACGGAGTCATCAATCTGTGGGACCTCGAAACATATCGCAAAATCACATCACTCAAAGGTCATCGCAATACCGTCTATTCACTCGCATTTTCCCACGACGGTAATCTGCTAGTATCTGGCTCATTTGACCGCCGCGTAAATGTCTGGACATTGAAGTAACCTAGCAACAACAGCCGATAAACGAGTAGTCTCTTTTAGTATTGACACGCCCTTCGATTAATAACACGCAGTCCCAGTCTGTAAGATATAATTACAGTAATGTCCCACCCAATACCACAACACGCTCTCGTTAATCGCCGGCATGCTCTGCAGGCCGGAGCCGTCGGATTACTGGGGTTGGGCATGAACCATGTATCCGCTTTACAGGCAGCACCTATTCAAAGCCTCTCGGGCGTCACGGGCAACAAGGCCAAAAAGATCATCTATATTTTTCTCTCCGGTGGTCTGGCTCAACAAGACAGCTTCGATTTAAAACCCGACGCCCCCGACGATATTCGCGGTGACTTCAAACCAATCTCGACCGCAACTCCGGGTCTGCAAATTTGTGAGCACCTGCCGCTATTGGCTCAGCGCAGCGAAAAATGGGCTGTTCTCCGTTCATTGACTCATACCTCCAACGAACATTCGGCCGGTCACCATATTATGTTAACGGGCCACAGCAAATTACCTGTCGGCTTCAACGCATCCGCACCGCGGCCAACCGATAATCCAGCAATTGCTGCCGTTGCCAACGCCTTAACAATCGGCCGTAACAACTTGCCACCAGTGGCCGTATTGCCTGAGCGGCTAATACATAATTCTGGACGAGTCATTCCAGGACAGTTTGCGGGCATGATGGGCGAAGACGCTAATCCTTGGTTTGTCGAAGGAGCGTCATTCCACAAAACGTCGTATGGTGCATTTCCCAAATACGCGTTCGACCACCAGGATCGGGGCACAGATCTAGCACGAACTTTTCAAGCTCCTAACCTCGAATTACCACATGGACTCGCTGCAGGTCGGTTTGTCGATCGACTCAAGCTGGTCCAATCTGTCACCGACCAAAAACGCCGACTCGACAAATCTGCTCAAACGGAACTCTTTGACCAATACCGCCAACAAGCGATTTCTCTACTGACCGACAAGACCGTCCAACATGCGCTGGACGTCACCAAGGCGGACGAGAATATTCAAGAGAGCTACGGAAAGAACTGTTTTGGCTGGTCGCTACTGATGGCGCGACGGCTGGTTGCTGCGGGCGTCAACATGGTCCAAGTCAACTTAGGCAACGACGAAGCATGGGACACTCACGGAAATGCGTTTCCCCATCTAAGAGACAAGTTATTCCCGCCGACAGATCAAGCAGTCAGTGCTCTACTGGACGACCTGGATGCTTCTGGGGAACTGGACGAAACACTGATTGTCATGGCTGGTGAATTTGGCCGTACGCCAAAAATCACGTTACTGCCGAGTCATTATAAGCTGCCCGGGCGTGATCATCATGGGGCGCTGCAAAGTGTTTGGTTTGCCGGCGGGGGCGTACGGGGCGGTCAAGCGCTTGGCAAGTCCGACAAACACGGTGGCTTTCCCACTGACCTACCCAAAACACCCGAGCATCTTGCGGCAACTATTTACGATGCCCTCGGTTTACCCGCCACAGCCGCTTGGGTGGACGGTCAAGATCGCCCGCATTTGATTTACCATGGCGAGCCAATCAGCGAATTATTCTAAGTCAATCGCACCGTCGTTACAAAAATCCTTTACTCCACGGTCCAGTAATCGCGGCAGTAAATCCCGGTGTTTGGATATTAGTGAAAAGCCACTGCCCATCTGGGCTGAAATTCACACCGGCCCATTCTGAGCCGCGGAAGTCTCCTTTTTTGCCCATCGTGCGCTCGTTGATGATCACATTATTAAAGCCGAGCGGAAAAATATCTCCCTCTGGACTGAGCATCTGCAGCCGCGGATAGTATCTTTCAATCCCCGCATCCGTTTCCACTGTCGTCGTACCGCAATCTTCACAGACGAGAATGCCTCCGCGAGGGCTAATCGCTAAGTTATCTGGCATGTTAAGCACTAATTTATCCGGTGACTCAAACACCAATCGCAAGGTATTCTTGTCGGGAACATATTCCCATATTTGCCCTGCGCTAACATTTCCGCCGCTAGTTGAATCAAAAAAGATCGAGCCTTGATAATGCCAAATACCTTCGAGCCGAGCAAAGTTAGTCCCGCCTAGTTTGCGACCTTGTGAATAAACACCGAGAGCGTTCGTGGTGCCTTCAACATGAGGAATTGTCGGATCATCAATCGTGACCCATTCAATGTTTTCAAACACGGCACCTGGTTTGACGTTCTTGGATAGATCAAGCTGTCCTGGAACTTTCATCATTTGTAGAGTTCCGCCAGCTACCAGCTTACCTTTGGTTTTAGGTAAAAACCGATATAACCCAGAGGTTGATCGATCTTCGGTTTCGTAGACAATCGAAGTCGCCGGATCAACAGCAACTGCTTCATGCACAAACCGCCCCATGTCCTGCAGCGGCACAGGTGATCCGTTTCCATCAGCAGGAACCTCAAATATCCAACCGTGCGACTCCGCATACTTCGGATCTGATTCTTCTTCAGGGCCATTCAGTGTCTCTTCGCAAGTCAACCAACTTCCCCAGGGAGTTACGCCGCCCGCACAATTTCGCACGGTACCGGAAAGGCTGGCTTGACTCGTCAAAAACTTGCCCACATTACAATCAAAAGTAAAATTGCTTGTGCCTCCGCCTGCATTAGCATCATAGGTATTCGCAGCTTTAGCGTATGAGGGTTTCAAGCCGTTGATTTCGTGATTACGGCAGAGTGTAACAATACCCTTATTCTCCGCAATTACCCCCATTCCATCGTGAGCACCTGGCATTTTACGGCCATCACTCATCACCTCACCCGTCCAATTGCCTGTTACATATTTGAACCCCTCCGGCAAACTTAACAATTCCAAACCAGTGTTCATATCTTTCGTTGGTTTTAGAGGACCATAGGGACTCTGTTTGCCCGACTTATCCACGTTGGATGCTTGTAGATAATTAAAATTGCTAAGCGTTTCGGCAACCAAAAATGCCCCAACCGCGCTCGAAGAAAGATTCAGAAAATCGCGGCGGGAACTTGTTTGTGGCTTGTTAATCATCGTATCTATTCTAGGAAGAAGGGGCGTGAGGCGGGTATTAATGAACACTCATTATAATTCAGCCGCCGGTAATTAACATTACAGGTCCATTGACTATGGCAATACTTTAGATTTCCCAGCCTAGACGATAGTCTTTTCTTAGCAAGCTGTTAGCGGCATCATTGTTCGTTATGCTCATAGCTTTGGGGTCATAGGTAATCGGAGTTCCAGCTCGATAAGCAACATTACCGAGCAAGACGATTTCGGTAAAGGGTCCTGCATATGCAAAATTAGAACCGGTAGCGCTGCCAGTTTTACAAGCCGCAATCCATTGAGCATGATGCCCTGGTGACTCCGGTAAATAGGGTGCTGGTGCTTCGACGCCATCACCAATAAAGACTGGGGACTGACCGTGTGTACACGCTACTTTGCCTTTCTCTCCAATAAACAGCGAGCCGTTCATAGGTAGATTTTTAGCAATTTCTGGATCCTTGGGTCGTGCTGTTCCCTCATACCAATAGACGTCGACCGGAGCATATTTACCTCGGCGGCCAAATTCAAATTTTGTGATCATCCATGTTGGTGCACTATCGGCATTAACATCTGGGCCTTGCGAAGAAACCGTCACTTTGCCACCAAGCTTCAATCCCCAAAAGCTGGGATCCATCAAGTGAATGGCCATATCCCCAATCGCTCCACAGCCAAAGTCCCAGAACCCGCGCCACTTAAATGGCATATACGCGGGGTTGTAGGACCGCGACCGAGCAGGACCGAGCCATAAGTCCCAACTAAGGTTACCGGGTATTTCATGTTTTCCAGTGGGGGCATCAATGCCTTGTGGCCACCATTTGCCAGGACGGTCTGTAATGATATGTGCCTCACGAACTTGACCCAGAGTCTGGGATTCTAAGATTTCAACCAACCTTAAATATCCTGGATGTTCATGATTTTGTGTTCCCATCTGAGTGGCAACACCTTGCTTCTTCGCTTCACTGGCAACCATCCGCGCTTCTTCAACACTGTGCGTCAATGGTTTTTCACAATAGACATGCAACCCTGCTCGGAGTGCTCGTAACGTCGCGGGAGCGTGATGATGGTCTGGGGTGGAAATAACGGCAGCATCTATATCGCTGCGTTCAAGGAGCTTTCGATAGTCCGCGTACTCGACTGCTTTTGGATGCTTGTTTTTTGCGCCAGCTAACCGATCGCTATCAACATCACATACGGCCACAACATTCTGACCACCCATTGCGGAAAGGTTAGCACCACCTCGGCCTGCCACGCCAATGACACCAACGTCGAGTCTCTCGTTGGCGCCAAAAACCCTACTCGGCACAAACAATGGTACCGAAAAAACCGTGGACGCTTTGACAAAGTTACGGCGATTCAAATGTGTTTTGCTAGGTTGGTGTACCATCATTCTTTCCATTAGGTAATAAGTTCATCGCTAGGTACTAGCTTACTATAAAACACTGCACGATTGCCGTGTGTTCTTAGCATTTGATATTCAAGTGGATATTTTACTACCGCTCCATTCGGACTGCCGCCATCTATTTACGGGCAATCCACGTCCAATGGCGATCGCTGCTGGCCTGCACCGTTGCGTCGTCAAATCCTAGCAAGCTAACCGACTCGCGTATTTCAGCCAAACTCAACGCCGCTCGCAATGAATCATCAAACATCTGTTGCTGGTGTTCATTTTCCTCGCCGGCATATTGTTGTACCAACGTAACAACTTGTTCGTCAGTTGTCGGCCGCATCAGATCCCGGAAAAACAACAATCCACCATTACGAGCAACTCGCACAGCTTCGGTAAGCGCCACTAGTGGCTCAGGAATGTGGTGAATAATACTATTGGACATCACCGTATCAAACGACTCGGATTCCATCGACAAATCTTTCGAGTCAATCTGCTGCAAGAAAATACGCTCCGTAAAGCCTTCAACTTCGATATTGTATCGAGCGAGATCGAGCATATGCGCCGCTAAATCAATCCCCATCACTCGGCAATGCGGATCCTGCTGGCACAACACGACAGGTATTTGCGCGGTACCTGTTCCAAGGTCTAAAACTTCCGTACCAATATCACCTGCCTGTAGCAAATCCGTAACAAAAGCTTGGTTAACGCCACGGTGGTCCATGCAATCATAGTCATGGGCTTCGGACAACGTATCCATGACTTCCGGCTCTAGCACTCGTTCTAAACTCATTAATCTATTCTTTCTCCGTATCTCAGGATTGCATCCAGGCTGTCTTAATGTGAACACCGTTAGTCTATCGCCCTTGTGAATATAGTATTACGCCAGTATCGTTTTTGCCAACTCTCCCGGACGTTCTTGTACATAGCGAGGAACAGCATATCCCGGCAACCTTATTCGTAGTTGCTTAATCAACTTCTTGCCCGTTTCAATCGGCACTTCGAAATGTGCTGCACCAGCAACTCGATCCAGCTGATGCAAATAATAAGGCAACACGCTCGCATCAGCCAGTTTGGTAAACAACTCTTCTAAAGCTTCAACCGAATCATTCACGCCTTTCAAAAGCACCGTCTGATTGAGTACTGGAATTCCTGCGGTAACAAGACGGTCAAGTGACTGCAACACTTCTGTTCCGAGTTCATTGCCATGATTGGCGTGAACCACAAACCAAACGGCCAGTCGACTGGAGGCCAAGCGATTCACTAATGCCTCCGTGACGCGTGCGGGTATCACAATGGGCAACCGAGTATGGATCCTTAAACGTTTGAGGTGTGGAATATTTTCCAGCAGGGTTATTAATTCTGTTAACAAATCATCGGTCAACACCAATGGGTCTCCGCCACTGAGTAGTACCTCGTGGATGCTTTCATCGCTGCGAACAGCAGCCAATGCTGGTTGCCAACGGCCATCTTCTGCACCTATTTCTTGAAACGCCTGATAGGGAAAGTGCCGCCGGAAACAATAACGACAATGCACGGCACAAGCACCAGTCACAACCATCAGTGCGCGTCCCGCATATTTCTGTAATAGCCCTGGTGCGAGGCCAGCTTGTGATTCCCCCACTGGGTCAACTTTAAACTGAGCGTCCAACACCTCTTCCTGTACCACATTAAGAACCTGCCGCAATAGCGGATCATCTGGGTTTCCACTTTCCATGCGGCGCGCAAATCCGCGTGGCACGAACAGTGGGAATTGTTTTGCGGCGAGCGCTGAAATCTCCATCTCAGCCAGATCGATATTCAAGAACTGGCATATCTCGTCTGCTGAACGGAAAGCTGTTTTTATCTCTTGTTGCCATGTCGGAATTTCAACTTCCGCTTCCAGATTAGGCTTTTCGCTTCGAAGTAGTTTGGACTGTAATAACGTCGGGGGCATGGTTATAGTATCAATAAGAAAAGTGGTATAAAAGAATCCTTGACGACCCTTGATTTTAACAACAATTAACTCGCGCAGAGGAAGTGAACGACCGTGGCAACCTATAAGACTAACGATTTTCGTAAGGGCTTGCGAGTTGAAATTAACGGCGAGCCGTACATGATGATCGAAATGAATTTCGTAAAACCTGGCAAAGGGAATGCTTTTTATAAATGCAAGCTGCGAAATTTACTGCGCAATACAATCTTGGATCGCACCTATAAAGGTGGCGATTCGCTCGAATCCGCTGATGTTGAGGAAGTTGGTTGTCAATATTTATATAAACAAGGCGATACATTCTTCTTTATGAACAACGATGATTATGACCAATATGAATTATCTGCCGAGCAAGTAGGTGATTACTGGAAATACTTAACCGAAGGCATGAAATGCCAAACGGTCCTTTGGAACGAAAATCCAATTACCTTAACTCCGCCGAATCACGTCGAGTTAAAGGTCGAATATTGTGAACCCGGTGCCAAAGGCGACACAGCAACAAGTGTTACCAAGCCTGTCACGGTTGAAACTGGGGCTGAGATTCTCTGTCCAGCATTCATTGAAATGGGAAATATTATCAAAGTCGACACTCGTACCGGCGATTATGTCGAACGCGTGAACCAAAAATAACTTTTGCGAAAAAGCGCATCGACATCAGCATGGCCTACCTGCTAGCCACAAACGGACTCGATCGCGGACAAGCCCATCAGCTTGTACTGGGTGACAACGTCATTGGCCGAGATGCTGATTGTACCGTTCACCTTAACTTACCCTCCGTCAGCCGCAAACATGTACGGCTCGTCGCCGACGACCCGCATTTCACAATCTCGGACCTCAACAGTGCTAATGGGACGAAGATCAACGGCCACCAGCTCACCAATCCAGTATCACTACAGCCCGGGGATGTGATTAAGATTGGCGATCTCGAGTTTTCATTTGTGCTGAAACTACCAGATATTGCTGAGAACGTTTCCGGCAGTAATCGTACAAATTTCCAACCGACCGCGGAGCTCTCTACACTACAGCGTCGCAGCGAACTTCTGGCTCAAGTCCGAACGTTCTTTTGCGACCATGGATTTGATGAAGTCGAAACACCCATACTTTCAATAGATACCGTTGTCGACCGCCATTTGTTTCCGATTCCGCTAGTCATCCATGACGAAACATATTGGTTACAAACTTCACCAGAGTTTCACATGAAGCGGTTGCTAACAGCTGGCATGCATGCCATTTACCAAATCACGCGAGCATTTCGCAACGATGAAAAGGGGCCATATCACAATCTGGAATTCACCATGCTCGAATGGTACCGGACATCATGGTCAACCGATGATGCCATCACCTTCTTGGGGTCTCTGGTAAGCACAATTTTGTCCACCGCCGCAGCCCAAACGATTTCCTATCAGCAGGCATTCATGGCAGCTATAGAAATTGATCCGCTCGAAGATTCTACCGCGAAATTGTTGCGCTGCATTGCGGGTTTAGACTTCCAACCGCCTGAAAACTGGCGCAGCATGGATCGCGATGGCTGGCTTGATTTGTTGTTTACCGAATATGTACAACCGACGCTAGGTCTAGATGTCCCAACCATTTTGGTCGACTACCCTCTTTCTCAAGCCGCGTTAGCTCGGCAAAACCCTGACAACCCAAAAGTAGCTGAACGCTTTGAGCTATTTTTCCATGGCTTGGAATTGGCCAACGGTTATCACGAACTATTAGACGTTCAGGAATTGCGGCGCCGCAACGAGCGAAGCAACCGGCAGCGGGAACAAGATGGGCAACCTCGATTACCACAAGAAAGCTATTTAGATACGGCGATGCAAAGTGGCTTACCGGATTGCTGCGGCGTAGCCCTGGGGTTTGACCGCTTGGTGATGTTAGCAACCGGGGCCACCGACATCTCCGAAGTAATTGCCTTTCCCTTCGATCGCGCGTGATGCGTAGTTGGGAAATTCAACATTTTTGCAAATTTGTGTTAGTGAGGGAAATTCCCCCACCGCTGCGCAGTAAGACCCTGCGCCACCGGCATTCGGACGCCGTGACCGTGGTCCCTACTAGGGTACAAATAGCAGGCGAACATGGTAAACTACGGACATAAATAGGCTCTATACAATCGTCTCTTTTGATTGACAGCAATGCGTCAATATCTCGATCTAGTCCAGCAAATCTACGACCACGGTGCTATCAAAGAAGATCGTACCGGCACTGGGACTCGTAGCCTATTTGGACATCAAATGCGATTTGATCTAGCTGATTCTTTTCCGCTACTTACCACAAAAAAAATACACCTGCGTTCCATCATCCACGAGTTGCTGTGGTTCTTAACCGGTGATACAAACATCCAGTACCTCCGCGACAATAAAGTACGTATTTGGGATGAATGGGCGGATGAAGATGGAAACCTCGGGCCAGTCTACGGCCACCAATGGCGGAGTTGGCAAAGTACGGACGGTCAAGTCATTGATCAGATTAGCGATGTTGTTGGAAACATCAAATCCAACCCAGACTCTCGTCGTCTGATCGTCAGCGCTTGGAACGTGGGCGACGTTGATAAAATGGCCCTGCCGCCTTGTCACTTATTATTCCAATTTTATGTGGCCAACGACAAGCTGTCATGCCAGTTATATCAGCGCAGCGCCGATGTGTTCCTCGGTGTTCCATTTAATATCGCCTCTTATGCACTGCTGACACTAATGGTAGCTCAAGTCACATCCCTACAGCCTGGCGAGTTCGTACATACACTCGGCGATGCACACCTTTACAGTAACCATCTCGAGCAAGCCGAATTACAGTTATCCCGCGAGCCACTAGCGTTGCCGACGCTACGAATAAATCCAGACGTAAAAAACATCTTTGATTTCTCGTTCGAAGATTTTACCCTAGATAACTACGACCCCCATCCGCACATCAAAGCCTCCGTTGCTGTCTAAGTTCCACCTAGTTCAAAAAGTATTCGCGGTAGTACAATGGCCATTTCTATTATTGTTGCCATTTCCCAAAATGGAATTATCGGCCGAGAGCTGGATTTACCGTGGCACATCTCGGCTGATTTGAAAAGATTCAAAGCCTTAACCATGGGGCACCATATTGTCATGGGTCGTAAAACCTATGAATCCATTGGGCGGCTGTTGCCCGGACGAACCACCGTGATTATCACTCGACAATCAGATTACCAAATTCCAGGGGCAATCGTTGTCAACAGTGTTGAACAAGCCTTGGCGGTTGCGGCCGACGATCAGGAGACGTTTATTGTGGGTGGTAGCCAAATCTATAATCTAGCACTGTCGCTGGTTGATACACTTTACATTACGCGCGTCCATGCCGACGTCGAAGGTGACACTCGGCTTGATGCCATCGACTGGTCGGCCTGGAAATGTGAAAGTAGCGAAC
>DTSG01000430.1 GCA_012965455.1 Planctomycetaceae bacterium
ATGTTCGGTGAATACATTCCACTTGGAAACCAGTTCCCTTGGCTCTATGATCTGTTGCCGATCGGACCCGGATTGGCCGCTGGCAACGGCGTGTTAATTTTCGAGATTGATGGTGTCGTCTTTGTTCCCAACATTTGTTTTGAAAGTACGGTTCCTCATCTCGTCCGTAGTATGATGCAACAATCCAACACTCAAGGACAGCGGGGCGATGTCATGCTAAACCTCACCAATGACGGCTGGTTCTGGGGTTCGGCAATGTTAGATATCCACTTGCGGTGCAATATCATGCGAGCCGTTGAAATGCGGCGACCCAACTTGGTCGCCGCCAACACGGGTATCTCCGCGTGGATCACCCCGACTGGAAAAATCGTAGAGCAAGAAGCCAAACGCAAAGATGGGTTTGTGATTGCTCAAGTTGGCAAAGCAACCTATGACAGTGTCTATATGCGGTTTGGCGATATTCTGTCAATCGTTGCCGCAACTCTTGCTGGCATCGCGGTGCTGCGTAGCTTAAAATCTGTTCCGCCAAATAAGAATAACTGACGATTCATGTCCTCTAATAGTCAGTTATGGGCATTCTAAGTTCAAAAAACACATAATAACATGCCCGCTTAGTAGCCAGTGATAGATATAATTATCCAAGTGACCTATTTTACCATTTTTTGCTTAACATTCGCAAAAAGTAACACTTATGTTGATTACAAAGGGTCTCAACGTCCGAAAAAATAAGAAGTAGCGATTATCCCAATCGTATGCGCAACGTAGATTTTTAGTGATTAAGGTTTACAATTGGGATAGAATTCGAGGATGTAGCAGCGTCTACTTGATTTCCTTGAACAACTATCCCGTAAGTCAACCAGAATAGGAATTGTTAGTGTCATGACACTGATAGGCAAAATATTCACGATATTGATTTTCATCATGAGTCTCCTTTTCTTAGGGTTCTCAATCAACGTTTATCAAACACACGTGGACCTACAATTGGCGGCGACCAAAGCTGAAAGTACGACCCAAAGCTTAAAGACTCAGATCGGCGTGCTGGAAACAGAAAAGACCACTGTCGAAGACAGCCTCAAACGTGAGCAAGTTGCGCGTGCTTATGCTCTCGCAGCTCTGGAAACTCAAGTGACCGCAATCGAATCTGATCTTGCACAAAAAGAAGATATCGTCAAATCGACCGAAGCTCGAGCAAACGATCTCGCTGACGCTCTTCGTATCGCCGAAGAAACAAAATCCCAACTCACAACTGAAGTGGCTCAACTAAGAAAAGATATTAACGATTCGCAATTACGGACTGACACTTTCTTCGCTCAAATCCTGACGTTGAACGATGAAGTTAATCATCTCAACAGCTTAAAAGCTCAAGCCATCGAACGAGAATCGCAACTACGCAATCAAGTTGGCCGGTTAGCTAGTGTTGTCCGCCGTAATGGCTTGGATGAATTCTCTGACACGGCAGACAAACCACCAGCACTCGACGGTCGAGTGATCGCTGTGCGTTCTGACTTGCTGCAGATATCCTTGGGCCAAGACGATGGACTTCGCATTGGACATCACTTAGATGTTTATCGAGGGGCCGTTTATTTAGGTCGAGTTAAGATTCGCGAAACGCAACCAAGTTCTGCTGTCTGCGAGATCATTCCTAAGTTTCTTAAAGGTCAGATTCGCAAAGACGACAATGTTGTCACGAACTTAAACTAAGCTCTGACGAACAACCATACCGAGCATATTAGAAAATCAATTATGGCTATGAACAAAATACGACTGAATGTTTATACGATGATGCTAGTATTGTCTTTCATGGCAGTCACCGCATCAACTGTTCTACTCTGGTTAGAATGGGAAAAGTGGCAAACGCAAGTCTAGATCGAAAACTAGATCTGCTCCTGCCCCCCTTCTTCTTGGGCTAATTCTTAACGCCTGCGACCGCCCCCAAAACTACCGCGACCGCGCACACTGCCGGCATTACGGTCAACCAATAAACGCACTTCATATTGCTGCCGTATGGGCTTACACCATCCCAAATCATCGTGGCAAGCGAAATAGTCAACTTCGATGATGATCGGTGAATCTGCCAAGCGACTGGCAGACAGAATTGACGCATCCCACTCTAGGCCAACTAAGAATTCCCGCGGATCACCGTCCGCTGCTACTTTGATTTCAGGACCTCGTCCGGCACCTGGACCCATCGTAATTCCAACTGGGCATTGCACGCGAAATTGAATCGGAGCAGCTAGATTATTCCAATGCACGTGCAGTAGTGGGTCAAGATGAAATCCTAAATAAACCATCCCTAAACCTTCGCTCATAAATGACTCGTCAACTTCTGCTCGTAATTTTACATAATACGGTTCGTCACTTGCTAGCGGTTTGACTTGCACTGCCCGCATTACGGAATTTATTTGTATTCGAGGCACAACTCCTGTTGCCGTACGACGTCGAGGCGCTGCTGGTTTCATCTTAAGATCAGCGACGGTCGTTGCCGGCGAAACTCTGCCAACCAGACTTTCAAGATCCGTTCGCAGGCTGGTCGCACTACTCCAACCTCGCGCTCGAATGATCTTACCCGCTGGGTCAATAATGAATTCGCTGTTAGGCGCACCACCAAGTGCCGCTTTGAGACCGTTGTCCATGTTGTCACAAATCCACTCAATACCGGACCCCAACGTTCGTTTAGCTTCTTGGACATGCAACAAACGCTCTTCTAGGGTAAAAGGCTGAATGTAACCGTTGTTTTCGGGGTGAGCTAATGCTTTGTATATGTAATAAAACTTGACTCCCCGAGGAGCATAATCAACCGCGACTGTTTCCAAACTGGGAACATTTCTTAGAAACGGCGGTCACGTCAAACACCCAAAAACCAAAACTGTGTAACTACCGCGTAATGACGAAGTCGATAATGGCTTGCCCTGCGCATCAAACACGTTGACTGTTGGTAGTGTCGTATTCAACAACCGTGTGACTTGGCTGGACTGCGCGCCGCCGCCGCTACGTCCACCTGGTTGAGCAAATAGCGGCGTACTATCAATTACTAATAACGCCCAGAACAGGGACAAAGCCATTAGTGAGAATCGCTGTCGTATGAACACGGATGATACCTTTGGGTTTGTGATGCTTGAAATAGTTTTTTGTGTGCTGCCCTAATAATATAAGAACCCTTTTAAAGGTCAAGTGTTTCGCCAGCAGGGGTCGCTTCATTATGAAAAACCTATCTAAAAACAAAATGTAGGAGAGCCATGTCTGCGTCTGAGTTTCCCGCCCAAGCTAGCGGATTTTTGTGCGTGTTAATTTGTGGTTGATTTGTTCGAAACGGTCAAAAATTGATGTCCACAGGTGGTCTTTTTTCGACCCATATTTCAGCACCCGAATACGGCCAATTTCCGACGTTAATACGTCGTTGGGGGTGATTGTTTTGAGAGCTATTTTCTGCTATATTGGGGGGTATACTAATCAACTACATGGAACATCCTAGAGCGTCGTTGTAGACTATTTTTCTAGTGTTTTTACGTACCTTCTCTTCTCACACTACATCGGTTTCCGGTGAAAGGACACTAGCTTGTCTAGCGACTCAGATTCTCCAGAAAATTCATCTTCAAACGGCGAACAATCGATGCTTGGAAAGCTAGTCGATTTACCCATTGAAGACGAGTTGAAGACCAGTTATTTGACCTATGCGATGAGTGTCATCGTCTCGCGTGCTCTGCCGGACGTTCGGGACGGGTTGAAGCCGTCTCAGCGACGTATTCTAGTCGCAATGAATGATCTAAATTTAACGCCCGGTGCTCACCGCGTTAAATGTGCCAAGATTGCCGGTGACACCAGCGGTAATTATCACCCACATGGCGAAGGCGTCATTTACCCCACGCTTGTACGTATGGCTCAGGAATGGAACATGCGACACGTGTTGGTCGATAAACAAGGGAACTTTGGATCCATCGCAGGTCTCCCAGCCGCAGCGATGCGATATACCGAAGCACGAATGTCAGCCACGGCTGGGCTGATGCTCGAAGATCTCAAGCTAGACACAGTTGACTTTGTGCCGACCTACGACGAAACGCGGACTGAACCGACTGTATTGCCCGCCAAGTTTCCGAACCTACTCGTTAACGGCACCAACGGAATCGCCGTTGGGATGTCAACTTCCATTCCGCCACACAATCTCGTTGAGGTCTGTGATGCCGTTGTCCAATTACTAGATACGCCTGAAACAACCATCCGTGAACTAATTGATATCATCACGGGCCCTGACTTTCCAACTGGCGGAACTATCTGCGGTCGCTCGGGCATCCTCAAAGGCTATACCACAGGGCGTGGTACAGTCATTGTCCGCGCCAAAGCAACGATCAAAGAACTCGACCGCGGACGATCGCAGATTATCATCAACGAAATACCGTATCAGCAGTCTCGCGACCGAGTCGTTGAAAAAGTCGCGGCGTTGGTAAACGAAGGGCGCGTTAAGGGGATTTCTGGAATCCGCGACGAATCTGATCTCCAAGAACCAGTGCGAATCGTGATAGACATCAAGCGGGATAACAATCCTGATGTTGTTTTGAATCTGCTGTACAAATATTCCAACCTGCAAGAAACAATTTCGATCATTTTGCTGGCCTTAGTCGACGGTAAACCCCGCTTGCTAAATCTCAAGGAAATGCTCGAAGAATTCATTCGCCACCGCGTCGAAGTAATACGCCGCCGAACTCAATTCTTGCTCGCTCGCGCACGACGACGTAAACATGTCGTCGAAGGGCAATTACTAGCACTCGCCGATATTGATGAAATCATTAAGATTATTCGCGAATCCAGTAACCATGCCGAAGCCAAAAGCCGCTTAATGGGATTCGCCTGTCCCGCCCCGATGCTCAAACGAGTCCTCGGCGAGGATGGGTTTAAACAATTCCAAATAGAACGAGGCACTGAAGAGAGCTATAATCTTTCCGCCGTGCAAGCGGATGCGATTCTGCGAATGACATTGGGGCAATTGGTAAACCTCGAACAAACAAAGCTATCCGACGAACATGCGAAGCTCTTAGCCGAAATCATCGGCTATCTTGAGATCCTAGATGATCGTCAAAACATCCTCGATATTATTCGAGAAGACCTCATTGCAATCCGTGATAAACATGGAGATGACCGACGCACTGAGATTTCAAATATCGAACTCGGTAACGTCAATATGGATGACCTGATTACCGAAGAAACAATGGTTGTTTCCATTAGTCACCGTGGATATATCAAACGTTGTGCGTCGAGCACCTATAAGGCTCAACGTCGAGGCGGCAAGGGCATGAAAGGTGCCACCGTCGAAGAAGAAGATCCCATTGAACATTTGTTCATTGCCAGCACACACGCTTATTTACTGTTCTTCACCACACGCGGAAAAGTCTATTGGCAAAAGGTCTACGATATTCCAGAACTCAGCCGGACGAGTAAAGGCCGAGCTGTTATCAATCTGTTGCGACTTGAAGAAGGCGAACAGATTCTGGATTGCATCCCAGTGCGAGACTTCGATGTCGAAGGTCACTTCTTAACGATGGCAACGCGACAAGGCCTCATCAAGAAAACCGACCTATCGGCATACAGCCGACCCAAAAAAGGCGGTATCATTGCGATTAAACTCCGTGATGATGATGAGCTCGTCGACGTCGCTATCGTCAAACCCGGTGATGAGATTATTCTCTCAACTGCGAAGGGAATGGCGATTCGATTTTCGCAAACGGATGCCCGCCCCATGGGTCGCAACACTTCTGGCGTCAAAGGAATTAAATTAAGTGCCGCCGATAGTGTCGCTGGAATGGTGGTCGCCGATCCCGCTGCCCAATTGTTGACCATCTGCGAAAACGGCTACGGCAAACGAACACCTTTCGGACCGAATCGCGATCAAGCCAGCGGTAATGAAGCGTCCAGTAAAGTCTACCGCACACAGAAACGTGGCGGTAAGGGGCTGCGGGATATTAAGACCACGGATCGCAATGGAACCGTGGTTGATATTGTCCGAGTTGATGATGAAGACGAAGTCTTGATGATGACCAAGGGTGGCAAGATTCAGCGTATTCGAGCCAGTGACATCAGCATCGTGGGACGAAACACACAGGGTGTGAGGATCATGAAAACCGATGACGGTGATACTCTCGCCGCCGTCGTACGAGTACCCCCCGACGAGCTAGACGATGAATCTGAGGCAGCGATTGCAGACGATCCAAATCAGCCTACACCAGAAAGTACCGTCAATACGAGTGAAACAGCTCCCGTTGATACAGTGGTCAGTGAAAACGTTGAGACCCTCGATTCATTGGATTCGGATGATGCTGAAGTCTCGGATGATGCTGAAGTCTCGGATGATGCTGAAGTCTCGGATGATGCTGAAGTCTCGGATGACGGAGCAGACACGGATGAGACGGTGGAATAATTAACACTTAATATTTATGCCGAAGTAGGACGAGGCCCAACACGAGCAGGAGATTGAGTGATGTCCAAATCCGCATTAATTACTGGGATTACCGGACAAGATGGTGCATATCTAGCCAAACTGTTGCTCGAAAAGGGGTATCAAGTTCACGGCATGCACCGCCGCACGAGTACCGACAGCCGCGAACGACTTACGGACATTGTGGATCAGATCCAATTGCACCACGGAGATCTGCTCGATGAATTATCGATATTACGGTTGTTAGAAAAAACCGAGGCGACGGAAGTCTACAATCTCGCCGCTCAGAGCTTTGTACCTATTAGCTGGGAAGAACCAGTCCACACCGCGGACGTAACAGCCTTGGGTGTTACTCGACTACTCGAAGCGATTCGGCAGGTAAATCCGCAGATCAAAATGTACCAAGCCAGTAGCAGTGAAATGTTTGGTAAAGTGCAAGAAACACCGCAAACCGAAACAACTCCTTTCTGGCCGCGCAGTCCGTACGGAGTTGCCAAGGTATATGGTTATTGGATCACCGTTAACTATCGCGAAAGCTATGACATGTTTGTCTGCAACGGGATTCTGTTCAATCACGAATCGCCGCTGCGGGGAAAAGAATTCGTTACTCGGAAAATTACAGATGCCGTCGCACGCATTAAACTCGGAGTACAAACTCAACTCAGCCTTGGTAATCTCGATGCCTATCGCGACTGGGGATTTGCAGGAGATTACGTAAATGCCATGTGGCTGATGCTGCAACAAGAAACAGCCGATGACTATGTCATTTCCACCGGCGAGCAACACAGTGTTCGCGAGTTCTGTGACATTGCATTTGCCAGTGTTGGCCTAAAAACAGAAGACCATGTAGTCACCGATCCACGGTTCTTCCGCCCTGCCGAAGTCAATACACTTCTCGGCGACTCGAGCAAAGCTCAGTCCAAACTTGGCTGGCAACGAAAGGTCGACTTTCAGCAGTTAGTCGCCATGATGGTCGAAGCGGATCTGCAACGCGTTGAACAAGAAATACAGACTCAGGGATAGCACAACACAAAGGACGAAAGATACCGTGCGCGCCATTATTACAGGAGGATCGGGATTCGTCGCTCAGCACCTCGCACAACACCTTTCCAATTGTGGCGACGACGTTCTGCTAACCCTGCGAACTGATGATCGCGACTGTCAATTTCCAACACTCAATTGGGATATCACAGCGGCGATGGATCCTGCGGTCGAGCGGGCAGTAGAGCAATTTAAGCCTGACACAATCTTTCATCTAGCAGCAATTAGCACTCGAGACACCTGTGGATCTGCAGAGCCGTCAGCAGCAGCCGTGGCGGTGAATGTCCAAGGTACGCAGCATGTGATCGATCTATGCAAGTCGTTATCAACAAAGCCTCTGCTGCTCTTTTCTAGCAGCGTCTACGTCTATGGATCTCGTCGCCCCGCCGTTGAGAATATCGATGAAAATAGCGCTCCCGCGCCTGATAACGGCTATGGCACGAGTAAGTTGCTTGCTGAACAGTTACTGCGAACAAACGATTCACACCTACAGTGGGTGATCGCTCGCAGTTTCCAACACAGCGGCCCAGGTCAAAGCGGTTCATTGTTGGTGCCCGACTGGATCAGTAAGTTACAACACCGACCCAGCAATATTACGGTTGGTAATCTCGATACTTGGATTGACATTAGTGACGTGCGAGACGTAGTCCGCGCCTATCGCCTTATTGCTCAACCTCAATTCAATCACCAGACGTTTAATGTTGGCAGCGGGAAAGCCACCCGCAGTGGTGAAATCATGGAAATTTTACAAGACCTAATCGGTACTCGATGTGCTATAGAAGAATTACAACCCGGAACACATTACTTACCGATTGCTGATATTTCACACATTACCAAACAAACCACTTGGATTCCTACGATCTCAATTACTCAAATGCTGCAAGACTGCCTAGAATGACCATTCGCGATAGGTCATTTGTGTTAAGTCGTGGTTGTTAATTCGCAGACCAGAAAGTCATCACTCCATGTGTGGACGCTTTACATTACGCACATCACTGAATTTACTTGCCGAGCGTTTTTTATTCAGCGTATCACCCGATATTTCTCTTCCCCAGAAATACAATATCGCACCCACGCATAGTGTTGCCACACTGACGGCGCCACGCGGCCAGCGACAACTCCAGTGGATGCACTGGGGACTGATTCCCAGTTGGTCCAAAGACCCTTCTCGTGCGAGCCGGATGATCAATGCCCGTAGTGAAACACTCCATGAAAAGCCGTCGTTTCGCCAAGCATTTCAAAAACGTCGCTGCCTCATTCTTGCCGATGGTTACT
>DTSG01000431.1 GCA_012965455.1 Planctomycetaceae bacterium
TGCTCGCCATTGCCGTCACGTGGTGGCAACCAAATCACATCAGCGCCGAAACCAACTGGCAGGCTGGACTCGCCAGTGAAGTCATTACACCAAACGGTTCAATGTGGATGGCAGGATATGCCAGCCGCACAAAACCGGCTGAAGGTAAAATTCATGACCTGTATGCCAAGGCAATCGCACTGGAAAGTCCTAATAAAACTCGTTTAGTCATCGTCACCTTAGATCTCATCAGTATCCCTTATCCGATTCGTGATTATCTGGAAGCTGAAGTCAAAAAACGGTTTGACTTACCTCCCGCTGGGCTATTAATGAATTGTTCGCACACACATTGTGGCCCTGAGATACGAACGACACGCTGGAGTGACGATGGCTTACCAGCAGAACGATTAGCAGCAGCCAAGTCCTACGTCACATTCTTGAAATCAAAGCTGGTACAAGTCGTAGAGCAGGCGTTGGAAGATTTGCAACTTGCCGATGTTTCTTTTTGTCGGGCACGGTGTGGGTTTGCTATGAACCGACGACTGCCATCGCCGACCGGTTACCGTAACTTCCCCAACCCCAACGGTCCCGTTGATCACGACGTTCCTGTTCTCAGTGTTCGTAACGCCTCAGGGAAACTACGTGGCATCTTATTTGGTTATGCGTGCCACAATACAACGCTAGGCTTTTATCAATTCTGCGGGGATTTTGCCGGATTCGCGCAACTAGCGATCGAAGAGGCCAATCCCGGGGCCCTCGCCCTTTACATGCAAGGCTGTGGCGCAGATATCAACCCCTATCCACGCAGCACATTGGAACTTGCCAAACAGCACGGTCAGTCATTAGCGACTGCCGTCCAATCCGCATTAGACACCGTAGCAACACCACTAGTCGGTGAACTGCGAACTAGCTATGGCAAAGCGACCGTTGAGTATTCAACTCCGCCAACCAAAGATGAACTAGTCGAGCGAACGAATTCTTCCAATAAATACGTTGCCATCCATGGCCAGCGGTTACTAACACAACTTGCAAACGATGGCCACCTGCGTAGCACTTATGATTGCCCGATTCAAGTTGTCCAACTAGGTGATAAGCTAAAGATGATTGCCTTGCCCGGCGAAACGGTTGTTGATTATGCGTTGCGGATAAAATCTGACTTAACGACTACGCCAGATCCTGGTGCTTCAGTCTGGGTCGCTGGATATTGCAATGATGTATTTGCGTATGTGCCTAGTCGACGAGTGCTACTTGAAGGTGGCTATGAAGCAGGCGATGCCATGAAATATTTCACAACGGTGCTACAACATGGTCCATTCGCCCAAAATATCGAAGAAATAATCGTTCGCAAAGTGTACGAGCTTAACGAACGTCTACAAAAATAAATTGTCGTTTCATTAACACACGCATCGTCAAAGGACATCCATTCATGGTTCATCAACTACGCAATTACACGCTTCATCTTCTGTGTGCAATAATCGCTTTCACGCTTTGTCCGCACGTTGCAAAAGCAACAGATGCCGAACCTGGAAAACAAGTCCAACAGTCAACGACCATTGTCACAGACGGCGAAAAATCCAGTATCCCTCATTGGACCTATTTGCCGAAGTCCTACAGTGACAATGCCAAGCAGGCCGTTCCACTACTATTATTTTTACATGGGGCTGGGGAAAGCGGCGACGATTTGAACCAAGTACTTCAATGGGGGCCACCCAAAAGAATCGTTGAAGGAAAACACTACCCGCTGGTAATTGTCTCACCACAATGTCCGGACCGCAAAATTGGTTGGAATGGCAAACAATTGGTAATGCTTATCGATGAACTGGTCGGAAAATATAACATTGACCGCCGACGAATTTATTGCACTGGCTTGAGTATGGGAGGTGCTGGTACGTTTAAAATAATGGAAACAGCACCACGTTTGCTAGCTACGGCTGTCCCCATTTGCGGCCGGGGAAATATCGGAAACGCAAGTAAAATGACCCACCAGAGCGTCCGCATATATGTTGGTTCTGAAGATGGCGTACTCCAAGCAAACCAACAAATTACGGCAGCGATCAAGAAAGCCGGCGGGGATGCTACCCTCACAGTTTACGACGGCGTGGGGCACGTGTGCTGGCCAGCGGTTTACGAAGATCCAAAATTCTACCAATGGTTGCTGACACAAAAACGAGACCATTAATGCGAATGTAAATCGATGATGGAGGGACGACCCCTATCTGTTGTTGATTTTCTCTAGTGGCTGCAAGGGGACGAGTGCTGGGTCACCGATAATGACATACAGCAATGTGTTCTGTGGTATGCCACGTTGCCCCGGTGCAACTTCCGTTACGACGAATTTACCTGGCCCCAAACCACGCATATCCATCAAGGAGTTGATTAGCTGTTGGTAGGATTCGCCG
>DTSG01000432.1 GCA_012965455.1 Planctomycetaceae bacterium
GGCGTCACGGGCCGTAGCGGCGGTGGGGCGTATAGCTGATTTGTTGAATCGGACCGTTTGTAGGTGCTGCTGGTGTGACGGTCGATTGTGGAGCAGCGGGAGACGTATCCGATATATGTACCGTTGCTAGGGGTCGCATTTGTTGTTGCGGAAGGTTGCAGGCGGTTAAGCTGAGAACCAAGGCAGCGAGGGAAGCAAACCTTAAATGCAGTCTGTGATGTTTTGAGCGCATGATGGAATCAACGGGGAATGGGAAATGATATTGGGCGTGCGGCTGCACGGGTTATGGGAGCGACATTAGTAGATGCGGATGTTGTAAATCCGGCGGGTGTTGTGGACGCTGAAGTGTTGGCTGCCGGTAGTAACGGAGTGGCTATGATCTGGATTGGAGGTGAGGAAAACATAAACCGGCGAGTTTGTGCGTTTAGCTGAGGATAACGTGACCCGATCCGCAATATGGCGACAGGGCGGCCGAGTTTGTCAGCAACGTGCAGCGGATCTTCGGTATAGCTAATATCCAATGTGCGTTGACGACCAATGGGTTCGTCCACTGGGATCGGGTTAGTCGGATCTTCGAGATAGATCACTCGCGTCACGTAAAATCCCTGCACCGCCATCTTGATCTCTCGCAGTGACAATTGAATTGGAATAGCAAATTTGGCTTCCAAGCCACGAGGCGGGTAAATGCGATTGATGACTTCGATACTGGGGAATACTTCAACGCCCTCTAGTCCAGGAATATTCGTAATTTTCATGCGGTAGACAGCGCCGATTAGCATACCGGCTTTAGTTGGCGCTAATAGTGAGGGTCCAAATTGACCGTTTGCTACAAAGGCGAGTTGAGTGCCTTGAGGCGCTCGAACTTCGATTGGTTGAAAGTAGCCTGGAATTGGCCCGCCGCGAGACAGTAATCCTTGGCCAACTTGACCCGGTGGATGTAAGCCGGAGTCGCGAAAATGTCGATCGCGAAGTGAAGATGGCTCTTGGGCAGCAGTTGGCAAAGCGAATACTGTGGTGATGCAAATTAATGCTACGTACAGCAGTGGGCTCAGTTTGAGGTTTTGCAGAAGTCGTTTCATGTGTGAGACGGAAATGGGGGACTGAGGATAACGAGTTTGCAATGCGTCTTTAAGGCAGGCAAACCCACTGCTGAATAATCAACAGTGGGCGGCCTATAAACCTGTGTGTTTGGTATTTGCTTACGGAATCAATTGATTACGTACTGCACCTGGTTGAACATTCCGCGAGCTGGGTGTGAAGCTGTGTTCACGAATGCGAACTTCACTAACCGGTTTGGGATAACTGTAACCTGGTACCTGTCGCATGTGCACATTGAAGTCATTGACTGGTGCTGGCATGTCGACCTTGGTGTGGTTATGGAGCGTATAGCTTTGTAGACCAGCAGGTCCACCAAGCGGTAAATGTGGTGGTCCCGGAAGTCCCAAGGGAGTAGCAGTCACTGGAATTCCCCACGGCGCTGTTGTTGCGCCTGCGACGTAACCGCCTTGGACCATACTTGGAATCGCCATTTGACCTTGCGGTGCCATTGCTCCGTAGAATGCTGCCGGAGCCGCTGCCGTAGGAGCATGAACTGATTGGACCTTATTGCCCATGCGGATGATAGCCATGATGCTACCGCGACGGTCGGCTTCGACAATCGGATCATCGCCCGGATCAAGTCGTGTGCTGACCAATGTTTCCACGTTAGCTAATGCGAGGTCTTGGAATTCCGGATCTGGTAGGTAAATGACTTTGGTGACATAGTTGCCAGTGGCAACTTGGTCAAAGTCTTCATTGGTGAACTGCACAGGTACTGCGTTATGGTCGAGGTAAGCTGCTGTACGAGGGTTAATCGGAGCAACTTCGATTGTGGGGAACAATTCCACCGCTTCATGGCCAGGAATGTTGCTCAACTTCATGCGTATCATATTACCGTTAGTTCCCACGTGGAAATCGAAACGTGCTGGTGCAATGAGTGTTTGACCCGAATAGGAACCGTTGTAAGTTGTGTCGAGGTCAATTTGCATGCCGTCAGGTTTATTGAAAATCGCTTGGATTGACATTCCCGCTGCCGCCGGTCCTTGCGGCATCATCATGGCGACTGGTTGCTGTTGAGGCATCAGGACTCCAGGTCCAGGGCCATCAACGCCAGGTCCTTGATGAGCAAGTTGCTCAGCAGGTGGTAGATTGTATTGTTGCATTGTTCCGCAACCAGTTGTCAAAAGTGCGGCAATCGCGATTGCTGCCCAGATTCGTGGGATAGTCATTATTTTGCCCCTCATTGCGGTTTTAAAAGCACACAGATTCATTTGATTTGCCAAGTTTCGTTTGAAGTGGTTTGTTTTTTCATTACAAAAGGTCGGTCTGTTGTTTGAACTAGACCCCTTTCCTCGTGTTTCCTACAATGATGCGACCTAAGTTCAAGGGCCGAATCCTTGCTTGGTTTGCGTTATTACTAACGAATAGTGTAAGAGCGCAAAAGAAAACACTGATTCCTATGAGTGATGTAATCGGCTATACCTAACCCGAATCTTTGACAAAATCGTCATAACCTGCATATGAAGTACAAATTACCCATTATTACAGCCCTGATTTCCGTCGGGGTTATTGCTGTGATCAACGGTATTGGCTCATCTTTCCTTCCTGGCTTACCAAAATCCCCTGAATTCACAAATCAGAGTGTTCCGGAACTGGAACCGGTGGCTGATACGTCGGCAGCGGGAAAGCGACATGACGTAGTCGATGAAGCGGCGCCAACTGATCAAAGTGAGCAGCTGGCAGAGCAAGTGACCGGTTCTTCTATAGAGGAAGCAGAGCAGGGGAGTGAAGAGTTAACGGCAGAGAGGTTGTTGCGGAGCGCTGTGCTAGCAGTTTCGACTGAAAGTAACTTGCAGGCTTCTGTGCGGCATAAGATCAACTTGTTTGACCAGCAATTGGTCGGTACTGGGCATTACAGCCAATTCGGTGAAGGACCTATCAAACGCTTGCGATTGGAACTCAAGACGCAAGTTGGCAAGACGACCACCAGCATTACTCAGGTCTGCGACGGTCGGCACTTGTGGTTGCGGGAGAATTTTCCAGATTCAGTGCAGTTAAGTCGAATAGACGTTCGCCAAGTGCGGACGCGTTTGGAGCAGTTACAGCGAGCAAAGCAAACTGATCAATCAGACCAAGCCATCATCCCACAATTGGATTGGGGGGCGAACATCGCGATGGGCGGATTGCCGCGTGTGTTAGCAGCGGTGGAAGATAGTTTCAATTTTTCGGTTGTTCGGCGAGCGACATTTGAAGACGTACCGGTGTGGGTAATCTTAGGCCAGTGGAAGCCGGAAGTTCGCGACAAGATACAATCTCGGTTTCGTGTTCGCCGCGGGAATTTATTGACGCACATGCCCAATGCAGTACGGATTGTTTTAGGCCGCGACGAACAGTTTCAATATTTTCCACGGGAGATTCAGTACCTGCGAGTGGTGGAAGGGGCGACGGAAGAGTTTGTGACGGCCACAGCATTGGTAACGCTGCAGTTTTACGATTACACACGGAAGGTAGCGATGAATCGATCACAGTTCGATTACCAGCGAGGCGACCAGATTATTGTGGATCGCACCCAAGCATTTCTTGAAAAGTATCTGCCCGAACCGCAGCAAGTGGCTAGCGTCGAAGAATAGCAGCTCAACTCGCAGCTCTGAAAGGCACTGGGGCACTACCGATATTTTGCATCCGAGTTTAAACTGACAATGGTTTAACAACTCGCATTCGTTCAAATAGGAATTCCTCAGTGGCTCGGATTTATTTAGTACTGGGAAGCTTTGCCGTCAGTCTTTTGATTGCTAATTTCGGTGTTGGCATTTGGGTCGGGGACCTCAATGGCGTAGCGGATCGGATGCAACATGAGGCTCAGCAATACAAGGTTGCTCGCGGCAACGGAGAGCAGGGGGCAATTGATGACGCGCGGGAGTCGATGCTGGCAGCATCCGCAGACTTAACTCCGATCAAGAAACGGCACGGTATCCATTTTCTGTTAGGCGTGTTATCCGCATTGGTATGTGTTTTGGTCAACGGAATTGCGATGACCTATTTCATTGGGTCCAGTAAATGGTGTTCTGAGGTTGTTGATACCTATAGTTTGGATTTGAGTTACCTGCGCAAGAGCCGCACTTTGAAGCGGCGGGCCTACCCTTGGACAATAAGCGGTGTGGCGGCGATTGTGGCTATTGTCGCTTTTGGCGCTGCGTCAGATCCTGCTACGCAAATCGAATCGTCGGCAAGTTGGGTTACTCCGCATATGATCGTTGCCATTGTTGGCACGATGTGGTTAATCGTGTCGTTCTTAAACCAAGCTGGTCTTATCGGCGCTCATTACGATGTGATAAATGAAATCGTTGCGGCAGTTGAAGTTCGCCGAGCAGAGATTGGCCAAGCGGACGCCGAACAAATCGAAAGTCTAGGAGAAACCACCTCGCTAGAAATTGACGAGTAGTGTCGTCTAGTCGCTTTCAGTGGCGTCTAGTAGCGGTTCAAGAAGTTCATCCGCTTCAACCAGATCGTGCAGTTGCTGTAGATAATCGTTGAGTGAATCCTGCAGTTCAGTTGGAATGATTGGTTCGACGATATCTAGCACGCGGGAAACATATGGTCCTGACTTAGATTTGGCGATGCGATTGTGCATATCCTCGCCGCCAAAAGCTATGGCACACATGGTTAGAATTGTACATAAAAGCACACCATTGACGATGCCCAATAGTGCGCCAGTTTGGCGATCAAAAGTCTTCATTTCATATTTTTCGATTCGCTTAGCGCAGAAGGCAAATAGCATCCAAATGCCGAGCGAGGTCAGCAGATACAACGATGCCATGGCGATGAACTTGTTCCACGGTTCATCCACGCCGCTAAGCGCCTCGGCCAGCTCTGGATGAAACTCTCGCGCCACAAAAAAACTAATGACGATCGACGCCACCATCGCAATCTGCCAAGCCATACCTTTTACGGCTCCGATGATTACGGAGAACCCTAATACGGCGAGCATGATGATGTCGTAATTTTGCATAGAGGGGGATACTTCCGCCACTAAGACGGTTGAATTACCAAGATTCCAGTACCAAAGTCACTGGCCCATCATTCACTATTGTCACCTGCATGTCAGCCCCAAAAAGTCCCGCGGCGACTCGGATACCATGTTTTGCTGCTTCAATCGTAAATTGTTCGTATAGAGGTTCGGCTATTTCCGGGGCAGCGGCGTCGA
Source organism: Planctomycetaceae bacterium (assembly GCA_012965455.1). GTDB lineage: Bacteria > Planctomycetota > Planctomycetia > Pirellulales > Pirellulaceae > UBA721. The sequence continues at coordinate 5,243 of DTSG01000432.1, forward strand.
CAAAACTGGGCCGGCGTCCTTTACGGCAATTGCCCCAAAGCGTGAATTGACTGACGACTAACATTTCTCCTTTGTTATCGAGCAGTGAGCGATTCATTTTCCCATGATCATCGCTAAAGATTCTGAGGCCTACGAGTTTGTCGACCATCTGTGTTATTTCTTTGTCAGTATCGTCTGGGCCAATTCCGACGAACACCAACATTCCACCCTCGATCTGCCCAACAACGCTACGGGCTACTGAGACGCTTGCATGACTTACTCTTTGAACAACAACTCGCATAGGAATGCTTCTACTTAGTTAGCTGGTTGGCGGACAGGGGGGAGAGCGTTCAGCGCAGCGGTGGCTGCTTGATGGTTGGGATCGAGCGCTAGTGCCGCTTGATACCAACTCGCAGCCGCTTGCACGTCGTACAGCCGTTCAGCGATTGTTGCTAGCTCGAAGCGGATGTTGGCGTCAGTGGGCATTTGTGCTGCCATCACATTTTTTTCAATGTACTGGATTTTGAGTTTTTTGATATGTTCATGCTGTGCAAGTACCCTTGCCGCTTCGTCGGCGTTGCCGAGTTGGCGATGAACGTTGGACAGTTTGAACAGGATGCGGTCATTTCCGGGGTGTCTTGCCGCAGCTTGCAGCAGGATTGACAGCGCCTGCTCTGTTTGGCCAGATTGCATTGCTAGCGTTCCGTGCATTTCCAGCGCATGTTCATGTTGTGCGTCGATACTAAGTGCTTGTTGGATGTATTGTTGTGCTTCATCGAATTCCCCTAGGGCCACGTGACATTCGGCTTGATAGGACCGAGCGTTGGCGACGAGGTAGGGTGGCATGTCACTGACAGGAAGGTTTTCTAAAGAGTCCAGAGCGGCGGCGAAGTTTCGTAGTCGAATTTGGACCTCTGCCAATTCGACGTGGACTTCCGAGGCTTGTTTAAATGTTGAGTCACCAACTGCGCGTGTAAGTGATTCTGTATAGTGTGTAACGGCTAGTTCATTTTTGTCAAAATCTTTACTGATCAATCCCATCAAACGATCGGGTCGCGGATCTAGGGGAGCTAGTTCGGATATTCGTTGACAGTGTTTCATGGCGAGTTGCAGCGAACCAAAGTCGTAATATTTCGCGCTGAGTAGCCGATGTGCGTCGACGTTGTCAGGAAACTCGACAATCAGTTCGTTCAAGGTTCGCATGGCGCTTGAGGTGTCACCGGTAGCGAGGAAGATGTGACTGGCCATAATCATACATTCTGCACGGATGCGTTCATCACCGGCGATTTCACGGAGGCGTTGCATCGACGCTGGATAGTTTAGGACGTTGAGGTACAACATCGCCTCTAAGAATTTCGTCTCAACATCGGCATTGGGTATTTCTTTCAGTTGGTTCTTTATTTTGCGAACTTCAGTCCATTCCTCTTGTTCGGCGGCCGCGCGGCCTTGGCTGAACAAGTCTAGGGGATCTGGTGGTGTGTCGCAGCCGAGCGTCAACAAAGATGATAGGCAACAGAATATTAACAGACAGAGCAGGGGACTGTTCGTGGCGGAGGAGTGGTTTTTAGGTGATTTGTAATGACGCATAATTGGCGGAATGTAAATAGTGTTACGGTTGAATAATAGTAAGTTGTTGGTTGGGGGCAGGGGAGTTGATGATTTGTGTTTCACCGCCTGCCCAGTGGACTTCTAATTGTGATATTTGCGCATTCGCGGCAATGCCAAAGAATATGCGGGAATCATTGGAGGATGCAAAGCTTGAACCACCTTTGATTTGACGTACTTGTTTGCCGGTGTTTGTTGTGAGGGTTACGCGAGTTCCGATTGCGGAGCGGTTACATTTGGTGCCGATCAATTGTAGCGTGATCCATTGGTTATTGTTATCGGTATGATTGATGAGGACACTGCAATTTTGATTGACGTGTGTATAAGCGAGGTCGACATAACCGTCGTTATTAAGGTCGCCGGTTGCGATTCCGCGGCCATTGTGTTCCGAGGTGAAGTAGGATCCAAGGCTATGATTAACTTTGGCGAAGCGGCCATTCTTATTTTCTAGTGCGATTGGTAGTTGAGTGATGGAGCTGTCGACGGGATAGCGTTGCACGTGGCCGTTGGCAACAAATAGGTCTTCATCGCCGTCGTTATCAGCGTCGACAAAGGCGGTGCCCCAGCCAACGTAGGAACTGGGAAAGCTGAGCATGCCGGTGGCGCTGCTGACATGTTGAAACAGAGCGTTCCCGAGGTTTTTATAGAGGGCAAATTGTTCGGACTGAAAATTCGTGACAAACAGATCGGGTAGGCCGTCGAGATTGTAATCACCGAGGTCAATCCCCATACTACCATCGGCGTTGCCGGAGTTGTCGAACCCGACGCCGGTTAGCGCGGCAACTTCTTCAAAGGCTCCATCGCCGCGATTGCGCCAAAAGAAATTTGCCACGGTATCGTTAGTGACATAGATATCGAGGTCGCCATCGAGATCGAGGTCGGCCATGAGGACTCCCAGTCCTTTGCCATATTGTTTGTTGTTGGTGCTGCGGATGCCAGCTTGTTGTGAGATGTCGACAAAGCGGCCGTTGTCATCGAACTGGAATAGTTGGTCGGGCAGGGGGGCGAAGATGCGCGGCGAGCAGGTGTCGCGGCGGTTGGTATCGTTTTGGTTGGACAAGAACGAAGTGTTTTTACCCGCGCAGAATGGATGATTGTCGAACGACCAATCGATATAGTGCGCGACATAGAGTTCGACGATACCGTCGTTATTGATATCGCCCCAAGCTGCTCCGACGCTCCAGGCTTGGTCGTTTAGATTCAGTTCGCTGGCAACTTCCTCAAAGGTACCATCGCCGTTGTTATGAAACAGGAGCAGGCCGCCGAAGCCGGTGATGAGGATGTCGAGGCAGCCATCATTATCGTAATCGGCAGTGAATGCTCCGTGGCTATAGAAGGTATGCACGTTGAGTCCGGCGTAGGCGGTCACGTCGGTGAAGGTAGCATCGCCGTTGTTGCGGTAGAGCACGGGAGGGTACCCGTGGATGGCCGTTGGTTGTGGCTGCTGATTTGCATCTGCCGCAGCAAGATCATCGCCCTGATTGCTGAAGTGTCCGCCGCCGGTAAAGAGCATATCGATCAGGCCGTCGTTATCATAATCAAAAAGCGCGACTCCACCTCCGATTGTTTCGAGCATGGTATGGTGGTTTGCCTGTTGGTGGTTTTGATACTGTGATTTGGGATTTTGTGGGAGTTGTTCAAAGCGGATATTACTTTTGGGTTCATTGTTGTTGCTGGGATTTTGGTTGTTGGAATTTGCTGGTTTTTGAGTCGGTAATTGGGTGGATTGTTGTGGTATTTGCTGGGCAGGGGGGTTTTCGGATATTTCGGGGTTCGCGGGTGCTTGCTGGGCCGTTTGATTATCACAGCCGCAGAGGGCGCTCAATAGGACCAGGCAGCAGCTCAGCGCGACTATTTTTCGGAGGATGCTGATCATTTCGTTCTTGGTTAGCAATATGCGATTT
>DTSG01000433.1 GCA_012965455.1 Planctomycetaceae bacterium
AATACCTAGATTACGATAAATCGTCGCATAGACTTCTTTGAAAGTCACCGGTCGATCCACGGCTCTCCTGCTTGACGATCTGTCGCACCAAGCACCTGCCCGGTTCGCATACCACCACCGGCGAGCAATGCGCAGGAAACTCGCGGCCAATGATCACGACCGCCCTTGTCGTTGATTTTCGGCGTTCTACCAAACTCGCCCCAAGCGACTACGGTGACGTCATCAGACATGCCGCGGTCATGTAAGTCTTGCACCAAAGCAGATATGCCTTGATCAAATACCGGCAACTCTTGTCGAGCATTGTCAAAATTACCACCGTGCCAATCCCAGAAACTGTAGTTCACCGTTACCACACGAACACCCGCTTCGACTAACCGCCGCGCTATCAGGAAATTCTGAGGCACTCGTGGAGCTCCGTCACCCTTAGGCTTGGTCGCATCATCACTGCCATATCGCTCAACTAATTTAGGATCTTCCGACGAAACATCTAACGCATTAAACAAATCTGCCGATGTCAAAATTCCCATCGCTCGTCGTGAAAAAGCATCCATCCCCTGCATCTGTCCGCTACTGTCCCACTGCCGACGGAAACGGTCAAAGGCTGTCAGCAATCCGCGTCGGTCACCCAGACGCTCAGTCGTGATCCCGTTAAGTGTCAAATCTCCCTTGCCAGGGCCGCTTGGTCTAAAGCTACTATGCCCCAAGCCCAAAAATCCTGCCTTGGGTTTATTGTAAGGCGTGTGTTGAGTGGTATAGCACAGGCTTACAAAGGGAGGCACTCCCTCATGAACTGGGCCTTTGAAATGAGAAGCTACGCTGCCGACGTGAGGCCAACCGCCCGCAGGTTCGTTGTTGGGGCGATTGCCAGTAAAACACTGGAACCCAGTATGTCCACTTTGGCAATCAGACATCGTACGAATCGGTACCAACTTGTCCATCATACCTGCCATCTTCGGCATCAATTCACAGATTTCGATACCGGGCACATTGGTTTTGATAGGATTTAATTCGCCTCGCACTTCACTCGGTGCGTCAGGCTTCAAATCGTACATGTCTTGATGCGGCGGTCCACCACAACAATAAATCATGATGACTGCTTTGTGAGAATTAGTAACACCGGCAGCCGCTTCTTGTCGAAAGAGATCTCCCAGCCCTAATCCAGCAGCGCCCAATGAGCCAATTTGAAGAAAAGAACGCCGGTTAACGGCATCGCAATACGTAGAGCTTTTGGATTGGCGATCAAAGATATTCAGCATGAAATACTCAGATTTCTCTCAGATTTCTACGTTGTTTGTTACCCACTGCAAATTAACGCCACGACAACACCGCTAAACTAATTCAACCATCGGTTTAGCATTAGGATCGACTGGATAATAAGGTCGACCACGTAAATCAAATTCACGGATCGCACGTAAATTAAATCCGATTTGATGATACAGCGTGGCAGTGATTTCTGCGAACGTAACAGGGCGATCAATCGCGTGTTCACCTAACCGATTCGTTTCGCCAATCACTTGCCCATGGTTCATTCCTCCTCCAGCCAACAGAGCTGTGGAAACATTCGGCCAGTGGTCACGACCTGCGTTGGCATTGATCTTGGGCGTCCGTCCAAATTCACCCCACACCACAACACTCACATCTCGGTCCATACCGCGATCATGCAAATCTTGTACTAACGAACTCACCGCTGCGTCCAGCATGGGCATATCTTCACGGCCGCGCTTAAAGTTTCCGCCGTGCCAATCCCAGCGACTGAAGTTCAACGATACGCACCGCGCACCTGCTTCGACTAAGCGTCGCGCGATCAAGAAATTCTCGGTCATCTTCGGTGCGCCGTCCGCTCGGAAGGTAGGATCTCCCTTACCATAGCGAGCCAAAGTCTCGTCACTTTCTTTGGTAATGTCCATCGCATCAACCAACCGTGACGATGTTAAAATCCCAACCGCTTGTTTGGTAAATGCATCCATCCCGACCATCGATCCGGTCGTATCAACAGTGCGTTTAATACCGTCAATCGAGTTCAGCAATGCATTGCGATCTTGTAAGCGGTCTAATGTGATGCCCTGCAACACCATGTTCTCTGTCTTGTTTGTTTCGCCTTTTCCACCGACAAGTCGAAATGGAGCGTGTGCTAAACCCAAAAATCCACCGTTACCAGGATCACCCCATGGCCCATGACCTGTTTTATAGAACAAGCTACAGTGCGCTGGCACGCTTTGATTGACCGGTCCCTGAACTTTTGAGATCCAAGCACCTTGCGAAGGCCAACCTCCGGCAGGAGCATTATTTGGTCCGAATCCCGTGACTGCCTGATGGGCTGCATGCCCGCCATTTGCACCAACAATCGACCGAACAACGGTGAACTTATCCATCATTGCCGCGATCTTCGGGAACAACTCACCAATTTGGATACCCGGCACGTTGGTCGCTATTGGCTTGAACTCGCCACGAATTTCCGCTGGTGCGTCAGGTTTGATATCCCACATATCTTGATGGGGTGGACCACCTGGCAAGAAAACGTTGATAATTGCTTTATGGCTACGACCTCTACCGAGTTGCGATTCGGCACGCAGCAAATCTGGAAGAGCTAGCCCTCCCATTGCCAAAGAGCCGATCGTCAAGAAGTCTCGACGACTATGACCATCACAGAATTTTTCGCCTCTTCCTTTACGGCCCAAAATTGAAAACATGATATTCTTCCTGTTTTACAGTTTTCTGACTTTACTCTGTGGTACTAGGCAACTTTATAGATGCGCTGGTGGGACAAGGCGTAAACCTTGAAGTAGGTGGGGCAACAATGAGATCCATCACACTATCTATAGTAATAATATCATATTTGCCGCGTTCGTCCAATAAATGCTTTTAAGCCTAATCCACAGTAATCATCGACCAACATTTTCCGTTCGCATAATGGAACACAAGAATTAGCCTGTCATACTAGCAATCGGAGACGAAAAACCCGTGAAAACCGGAGCCGAGCCGATAAAAATTATTTTTCTTCATTGCCCCCCAACGGCACTAGAATATGAGATCTTGGCGCTTATCAGCGGCCATCAATCGTTGAATTTTTTGTCGTAGATTCGGTAGGTTTTATCGACGATGCCACCACCTCGTTTGATCGACGCATAAGATAGATGGTTACTTTCAAGTACCCATGACAACTCAATGTGTTTCATGCCCCATTCTTGATAGTCTTTTTCCAGACCAGACAACAACACGACACCCAGTCCCCACATCTGATATTCGGGCAACACATTAGCGCTCAGCAACCGCATCTTTTTGATTCCACGCCGTTTCGTCAACAACTTGATGAACCCAAACGGAAACAACTTGCCGTCAATCTCTTTGATGATATCGTTGTAATCCAGCAGCGCCACACAAGCCCCGATCACCTTGCCTTCGACTTCCGCAAAACAAGTCAACTCAGGAACCAACAAATGTTTGAGTCCCTTGGCCATGTGCTTCAACTCCGCGCCACTGAGCGGGTTAAAGCCCCAAGTTCCGGGTAACGATTTATTGTAGATATCAAGAAACGTATGTACTTCTTCGTCAAAGCGAGTCTTGTCTAATTTACGCAATTTCAAATTGAATTTTTTCTTCGCAATATCAATCACTCTGTAAACCTTCGGGTCTAGGCGATCAACAATGTCCGTCGGTGCATAGAATGCAACTAGGTCTTCAACTTTTTCAAATCCGTAATCTTCTACCAAATCTTCGTAATAGGGACGATTGTAGGTCATCATAAAGCAGGGGGGCGAATGCCAGCCATCCACCAATAAACCTGCTTCATAGTTCAGGCTCGGACTCACCGGCCCTCGGATCCAATGAATATCACGCTCAGCTAACCAATTTCGCGCCGTGTCGAACAACCCAGTGGAAACTTCACGATCGTTGATGCTTTCGAACAAACCAAAGAAGCCTAAATTCTCTTTGTGTCGTCGAATGTGTTCGTGGTTCACAACTGCTTGGATGCGACCAACCGGCTCACCATCACGTAACGCAATAAACGTTTGCGTATCATTCGCCTCATGAAATGGGTGTTTAACAAATCCCGCTCGCTCCTTGAGATCCATGATCAATGGCGGAACCCACATATCATCACCTTGATAGATTTTCCAAGGCAGTCTGATGAATTGTTTTTTCTCGCGACGAGTTTCAACAGGTTTGATGACTAGTTCAGGCATATTTTGAGTTTAACAAAAAAAACAACGTGCATGTGGATGCAACTATTTGTGGCTGCTGTATATCCCAATTCACCGAAAACAAAAAGCAGCAAGACGCCATCGGTCTGCAATGCTACGTTGACGCTACAACTTGTGGCCTTTGTCATGCCGCAGAATACGATCTAGCTCAGAATCAGATTTAAGGTGACCGTGCGGACCACCAACGTTGGTGCCTTCGACGGTCGCGCCACTGGACGCTTCGCCAATACCTTCAACAGCAACGCTTCCGTTGCGGTTATTCTTTTTGACGATTTTATTAGCCGAAAAATACTTTCCGAGCGGACTACTTAAAATAGCTGGTAGAAATATTAAGTCGCCGATCAATGCCGCAGCTAACAAGGTCAGCATCAGGACACCAAATCGTTGGGTTGGCGTGAATGAACTTAAAGCAAAAATACTCAAGCCCAGCCCACCAATAAGCGTCGTCTGAGTCATCGCAGCGGCACAACGTTCATAGGATAGACGCAATGCACCCTTGCGATCCAATCCATTGTTGAGCCCCTTGCGGAACCAAGTCAAGAAGTGAACTGTGTCGTCGACAGCCACACCCATAGCGACACTCGCTGTCATCATCGAACCGATGTCGAGTGCAACGCCCATATGCCCCATCAAACCAAACACCAAAATGACTGGGAATACATTAGGAATCATTGAAACCATACCACCACGAATATTTGTGAAGTTGTTCCAAGCCAATCTTCCATTTCGCAACAACAAAACCATCACGACTGCAATCATCACGAATGCCAAGCCAATACTATTAATCAAACTACTAAGTAATTCAGTTTGAGCTTTGTATACAATCGGCACGACTCCGGTGTAGACCATGTCAAAATTGCTAGTCGCGTGGGTAACGGTCTGCCCACCGCCAAGTACCGCAGCGACACCGTTTTGCTCAAAGCCCGTTAGATCGATAAACTTTTTGGAAAACTTGGCGTACTTCAATTTGTCAAATACCGCATGGTCACGCAAACAAATTACATACTCATAACCCGCAAATCGTTTCTGCAGATCCTCGTCGGACATATCGGTAAGCATCTTCGCTGTCTGCTCATCATTGGGATCTAGCCACCACAATTGATTCGGATGTCGGGGATGGTTATTCAACCCTTTGACGAGCAGCAAATCGTTGATGACTCGAGCGAACAGTGTCACATGGTCCACTGCTGCGACTTCTTGGTCAGCATCACCAGTCGCCTCTGGAATGATACTGCTGGTTGGATTCGCACCTAAAATTAGCACTTTGTTCTGATCAAAAAATACATTCTCTTGATTGTATACATCCGACCCAGCACCGCGATCCGTTTCGAATTCATGTAGCAAATAATTCCGCAATGCATAGGCTTGCTCAATCGGCTCCACAACCTTTTTCAGGCTATCAATGAACCCACCGTAATTAACATCGTTAAGTGCACCAAGTCGGAGACTGATTCGCCACAACTCATCACCGGTCGACGCTTCATAGGCCAGATAATCTTCGTCCTGTAATCGTTGTAAATTTTGTTCTAATAATGAATTGGTAGTAGACCGTGTCGTCCTAGCACTTGCCCGAGGCAATTCCGGAGCAAACGTCGTGGCCGACATACCTTGACCAATAACCTGTTGCCCAGCGTCTCCGAATACTTCCTCTACGGCTTTTTGAATGTGCCGCACCAACTCTAAACGCTCAAGCATCGTTAACTGATATTTTTGCAAGTTGCGCTCAGCAATATTTTTTGGTGGAATTGCCAGACGTTGTTCACGTGATGGCAGAATCGCCTGTGGTTTAACTTGCACCACCATTTCCATCGGTGTCAATTTGCCGAAGTTTTCCTCAAGCCACTCGTAGTCACGAATAATCTTCGCTTCGTCATCAAACAACTTAAGCAGTTGCACCGATGTTTCAACTCGAGTCAAACCCCACACTGAAAAGCTCAATAGCAGAAAACCTATTCCGAGGACCACTTTGTAGTGACCCATTACCAAGTTTCCAGTTGCCACCCAGAAGCGAGTAAGCCAGCTATCGTTTGGATTATCGATTTGCGTATTTGACGAATCTTTCGATTTCTTAAATTGTGGAACCCACAGTTTCAAGGCGGCGGGCAAATATGTAAACAACAAGACTAGTGTCGCTAAGACGCCAAGTCCTGAGTACAAACCAAAGTTCTTAATTGGCGTTAAATTACTGATATATAGGGAAAACAAGCCCAGCGCGGTCGTTACCGAGGCAATCGTACATGGCCACCAACCGTAACTCAACGCCCGTTCACTGGCACCCTCTTCACCGTGTTCATGCACCGCATCGCGATAATAATTGACAATATGAACCGCGCCTGAAATCCCCAACACATAGACCAACGTCGGCATCGACAACAGAATCGAATCTACGATACCGCCGCTGTAACCGACAATAGCCATGCTCATGATGGCGCTGGAACCACCCACAAAGAAAACCATAAAGGTGACCTTCATGCTGCGGAATGTCAGGTAAGCCAATACAATACCAAGCAAAAGCGAAATACCAACTAGACGTCCAAGCGTGATTTGGCCTTCTTCGTCAATGGCCGCATTATCAACTGGCGGTCCACCTAAACGTAAGACCCTGCCTTCCAGCTTGACTTCTTGTGCCCAGGGTGCCATCGACGGTCGAGGCGGAGGAATGACATCAGATTCAGCAGCCAAGGCCACCAATGTCCCGCGCGGCTGCCCTTGAATCCCTCGTCCCAAAATGCGTTTGAGATTGGCTTCGCCGAGATCACTCAGCGTCGCAATAATACACGTTTGTCGTGCGGGCGGCGTAACATCAATCTCATCAAACCACTGATACCACAAAGCAGCTCGTTCACTAGGCGTCGCTGCAATCAACAGCGATTCATCCCCAGCGTATTGCTCCACGACCACCTTGCTGCGGAACTCACTAAGTTTCACAACCCAGTTCTCTGGAAACCCAGAGATTATTTCCTTACCTAAGAAATCGCCTAGAGCCTTTTCGGTCCAAGTGAACCCAGCCGGATTAGCCGGGGCAAACAAAGTGCCGGTGAGTCGATTAAAAGCAATTAATTCGGCCACTCTAGTACGGTCTGCCTCTGACAGATTTTTACCACGGGGCTTGAGGACGCCATCCTCGCCAGCCAATTCCTCAATGACATCCGGACCTGAACGTATCGAAGTAAAGTACCGCGCGGTTAGTTTGCGGGGATCATCATAGAAGTCATTGTTTTCACCTGCAGCAACAAAGCTGGCGCCAAATTGATCGATGAATTTCGCTTCAACCGAATTGTCCTTAAGAACCGAGCGACGAAAAAAGGTCTTCGCTTTGGCAACGAGATCATCTCCGACAAGACTCTGATACAACGAACCATCGGGGGTAATGTAGTAGCTGAGATTATCATTGCCTTTGAGCCAACGTTCATTGAGCCCGGCAAAGTTCTGATTGAAATTATCTAACAGGTAGAGCCCCAACTCATCGGCTAATTCCCGCGCGCGGATCAATTCCGCACGGTAGGCTCGGGCCCGCTGTACGACAACTTGCTCTTGCGGAGACAGTTTCTCATCTATCGGGGGCAGTTCATCTGTATTTGCAAACAGAATCTCGTTCTTGAGCTTCTCGATTAACATCTGGAAACTCGGGTCCGCTTCGGTACAGCCATCCCATGTTACGAGAACAAATTGTTCGCCGAGGAAATGTTTACCAAACCAATGTAAATCCTCAGTTTCAGGGTAGTCCGACGGCAGCCAATTTTGCACATCGTTTTGCATGTTGTCCATCGCATTGCGCGCGCCACGCAATGCAAAAGGCAACAAAAAACAAGCTGCCATTAATATCAAGAGAGCATTGCTCGCACCAAAAATGCGAGTCTTACGAGCAAGAAACGATGGTTTTTTAGAGTCAGTCAAGAGCGTGTTTTACTTAATTGATGTCTGTCTTCAAAGTAGTGGGGCACAGCAAGTCTTTAGGTGTGACCAATTCTCACCCACACACCTTCAAATGAGATGTTGATGGGTTGGTTTAACCGCTTTTTGTATGGGTGAACAGTGAAGATTACCGGCCGAATATAAATACGTCTATGGCAATGTACAATATTACCGCCAGACAACGGTAACATCGTTTCTCGTGCTTACCTAAACCACCAAAGAACATCAAAAAACTGCGCCATATTTGACAGTTGACTCGATTAGGGGATTATTCCCACCATTTGCGAACCGTGTTAGGATAAGCACTCAATCCAAAGCATGTAAACAATGCAAATTATAGTACAGCAAGATACAGCCAACGTTCGCCGTATACTAATCAACTAAATCACGCACTCCTGCAAACAAAAACTGGAAAACAGAAATGGCCGCCGACACCTACGATTACTGCCCCTGTGGTAGTGGAAACAAAATCAAGTTTTGCTGTGGCAAAGAAATCAGCAAAGAGATCGAGAACCTGACGACCGCGATGCAAGGCGAACAATACATCGCTGCGATTAAATCGATCGAACAATTGTTAGACGAACATGGGCCGTT
>DTSG01000434.1 GCA_012965455.1 Planctomycetaceae bacterium
TTAGTGTCAAAGCCTTGTAATGAGTCATCGAAGTCGTTGGTCAAGAAGACTGCTTCGATGCCGGATTTTTCCAAGACTTGTTCTGACCAATTATCAGCGTTCATTTGTGCTTGGGCAGCGTCATAGATTGATTCCCAATTCGAGCCGTCGATAATGGTGCCTTCAAAGCCAAAAAACTCTTGGCACATCTCAATGAACCAACTGTATTGAATTGTGTTTTGTATTGGTTCTAAATTTGCAAGTAACAGTTGGACCTTGTCACGGTCAGTAATATTGGGGGCTTCAATTAGTGATTTGTCGAGGCCAGCAGAATGTGCAAGTTCGGTGTAATAGTGATAGCCGAGAATATCGGCGAGGCTGCCGGAAGCGGGATTGAGGGCATCAATATGGGTATGCGGGTCAATGAGAACGATGCTGTCTAAGGCGTTGTAAATGTTCGTTCGTAATTGTTCGGACATGGCCGTTGGCTTTCTACTGACAGGGCGTAAAGGTGATACGTGGTTTTAATTTACCTTAGGACGCATTTGTACAGTAGGTCCTGTCCCCCTAAACGAAGTGTTTGAGGAACGGGTAAACTGTAACCACGAATTAATAAGGGTTATTACACACTTGAAATCCAGGCAAGCTTTGATAATTCTCAAGCGTTGATTTTAGTTGCACATCCGAACTTGACCTAGCCGGTAAGGTCGCCACGTCAGTTGTTTGACTTTTAGCTTCAATATAGGCACAATCAGTATTGATTTAAACGTTTGCGAACGCAAAATGTAAGATATTGCTGGTTTTTGGATTTGGACACATCGATGAATACTCGGTCTTTATTGTTATTGGGATTCATCATGGGGTTTGCAGCTACATTAAGTGTTTCGGCTGCGCCTAATGAGGATGAGACCCAAGTTGATTTCGTAGAATCGATACAGCCGATTCTAAAAAGAAGTTGTTATTCCTGTCATGCCGCAGATAAGCAAGAAGGTGGGTTGCGTCTTGACCATCGCAACAGCGTGCTGATCGGCGGTGACAGTGGCCCGATTGTTGTTAAGCATCGTCCCGCAGATAGTTTGATGTTCCAGTTGATTGCTGGCTTGGACGAGGATCGGGGGCGAATGCCGCCGGCAGGCGAGGGCACTCCGCTTACAAAACAGCAGATCGGCCTTTTTAGACAATGGATTCAACAGGGGGCCAACTGGCCGGAAACAGCCGACGTTGTCCAATCATCGTCGCATTGGTCTTTTCAACCGATTCAATTACCGGAGTTACCGAAGGTTAAAAACAAGCGTTGGGGACGTACAGCCATTGATCGGTTCGTATTAGCAGGCCTAGAAGAACGAGGGATAGCGCCGTCGCCAGAGGCTAGTCGCAGCACTCTATTACGGCGACTTTACTTCGATGTGTTGGGACTACTTCCGCCTCCTAATGTGGTACGAGAGTTCCTCGCGGACACTCGCGATGACGCCTATCAAATTGCTGTGGAACGTGTACTTGCTTCAAACCACTACGGCGAACGCTGGGGGCGGCACTGGTTGGACTTAGCGAGGTATGCCGATAGTGATGGTTATGAAAAGGATCGCCCTAGGCCTCATGCTTGGCGATATCGCGATTGGGTAATCAATGCACTCAACGCTGATATGCCGTTTGACCAGTTTACAGTTGAGCAATTAGCCGGCGATTTGTTGCCAAATGCGACGGTAGAAATGAAGGTGGCAACTGGCTTTCATCGCAATACGTTACACAACACAGAGGGGGGAACGGACAAGGAAGAAGATCGAGTGAAGAAAACAGTGGATCGAACCAATACTTTTGGAGCGATTTGGATGGGTTTAACGGTTGGATGTTCTCAGTGTCACAGCCATAAATATGATCCGATTTCGCATCGTGAATATTATCAATTGTATTCATTCTTCAACGATATCAACGAACAAGACATTGCGGCGCCGACTGCAATTGAACAAGTGGAATACGCTAAGGTGGAAAAGGTTTTTCAACAAAGCCACCAACCGTTCGTGGACGCCGTACAACAGTATACGATCAACGAGTTGCCCGCGGCATTAGAAAACTGGTTGACTGACGAGGGGGCATCGCAGCACACGTGGGTTGTGCCCCCGAGCGTTGCTATTTCGAGTAAGCATGGCACGAGATTCAAAAAGCTTCCCGATGCTTCTTGGCTGGCCGAGGGACCCAATGTGAGTTCAGAGGTCTATACCATTACGGTGAATGTGCCAAGCATTTCAGGTTTTCGCTTGGAAGTCTTACCGGATGACTCGCTTCCAGCAAAAGGGCCGGGCCGAGCCGACAATGGAAATTTTGTGCTGACAATGGTTACGGCCGAAATTCGTCGATCGTATACTGTTGTACGGCGTCCACGAACG
>DTSG01000435.1 GCA_012965455.1 Planctomycetaceae bacterium
ATGCAGGTCTCTAATCGGATGAACCGTCTCGACCGCTCTGATTTCGGACCTCAAACGACGAGGGATGTTGGACGAAACGTTGATCGTGATCACGGGCGAATTCGGGCGTACTCCCGACAATGGAGCGAGACAAGGCGCACAAGTTGTCGGTCGCGACCACAATAGCGACGCGATGGTCGTGCTACTGGCCGGTGGCGGTATTCGAGCCGGCTGTCGAGTTGGCGCGACCGATGAGATCGGTGAAAAAGCGGTCGAGACGGTTCATCCGATTAGAGACCTGCATGTGACACTACTGCACTTATTGGGGCTCGACGACAATAAACTGACCTACTACCACGCCGGACGTTTCAAACAACTGAGTCAATTTGGCGGCAAAGTTATCCCACAACTCATCGCGTGAGTGCAAATCGCTTTTCGCTCTACGAGGTGTGCAACCTGAAACTAGCAATAACAGTGTCAGACAGTAACACACGAATAGGATGACGATCCAAGATGAACACCAAAATTGCGTGTAACCGCCGTGTACCAATATTTAATACACTACCAACATCCTTCACATCCCTAGCACACTTAAATAATCAAGGACAGACGATGAGATTCCATTTGACAATACTTGTTTGTTTCGTGTGCGGATTTGCCGCGGGCAACGTGGTGGGCGACGAACTGAAGGACGTTGCGGCCATCAAAGTCGACAGGAGCACCTTGACCGGCAAGGTCATGTGTGGCTATCAAGGTTGGTTCAATTGCGCAGGGGATGGCTCGGGTTTGGGCTGGACCCATTGGGCGCGAAACCAAGACCAAGCTTTCGCTCCAAGAAATGTCACGGTTGATCTTTGGCCCGACGTTTCAGAACTGGGGGCCGACGAGCGGTTTAAGACGGGTTTCAAACACGCCGATGGCAGCGCCGCGGAAGTCTTCAGTAGTGGCAATCGCCAGACGGTCGTGAGGCATTTCCAGTGGATGCGTGATTACGGCATCGACGGTGTCTTCTTGCAGCGATTCGCCAACGGCCTGAGGACGGAAACAAACCTACGTCACAAAAACATGGTGCTGAGCCATGTTCGCGAGGGTACCGAAAAAGCGGGGCGATCCTATGCCATCATGTACGATTTGACGGGCTTGCCCGCTGGCGGATTGAAAGTCGTTGAAGCAGATTGGAAAACGCTTCGCCATAAAACAAAAATCACCGCCGACGCCGCTTATCAACGGCACCAGGGAAAACCTGTCGTTGCCGTTTGGGGTGTGGGCTTCAACGATGGCACCAAGTCTCGGCGTTACTCGCTCGCGGATTGTAAAAAACTGATTGAGTTTCTCAAGGCCGACGGTTGCACGGTGATGCTGGGCGTTCCGACCGGTTGGCGTGCGTTGGATCGAGATGCAATTTCGGATCCGGAACTGCACGAGGTTCTGCAACTTGCCGACATAATCAGTCCCTGGACCATTGGCCGATATCGTGACGTGCAGGAAGTCGTTAGTCATGCGGATAAATATTGGCAACCGGA
The DNA here is from genome assembly GCA_012965455.1 of Planctomycetaceae bacterium. GTDB lineage: Bacteria > Planctomycetota > Planctomycetia > Pirellulales > Pirellulaceae > UBA721. Next base: position 1,503 of record DTSG01000435.1, read on the forward strand.
GATCACCTGGTGCGGAGATCACGAGCTGGACTACATGCCCGTCGTGTTTCCTGGGTTCAGTTGGCATAACCTGCAGGGTGCCGAACTGGATGACATTCCAAGGTTAAAAGGCAAGTTTCTGTGGGCGCAAATCGCGGCTGCCAAACGTGCCGGTTGCGACATGCTCTATGTCGCGATGTTCGACGAAGTGGACGAAGGGACGGCGATTTTCAAATGCACGAACCAGCCGCCAGTTGGTGACGGTGTCGCCTTTCTCACGTACGAAGGCTTGCCCAGTGACTATTATCTGCGCCTCGTGGGAATGGCTGGAAAGGTGCTGCGGGGTGAGCTGAGCCTTTCCGATGAGATCCCCGTCGTAATCTTACCGAAGTCTATTCCTGACGGGAAATAATGGCGTTAGAGGCCGACAAAGCTAACATTTTGTTCATCGCCAGCGGCGTTATCTCGAAATCCCGGGCAGTGTTATGATGTGCAAGTGCTTGGCTGCGAACAGATAAAGCTTGTTGCCCTCACGCCATGGACTGATCAAACCATCCCCGCCACTCCACTGGGCAAATCCTCGCCGGTCCGGTTGAATATTGATAAAATCACTTGTGTAACCATATCGAACTCGAGGTACATCCGCTCCTTTGCGACTTTCGCTCCAGACGACAAGGTAATTTGGTTTGCCCGCGGCATTGGTTCCCAGATAACCTATGAATCCAGGACGATAGATACCCAGTGTTTTATCGGGTCCGGACGTCGGACGAATCATGGGGTTTTGGGGAAAGAGCTCCCAATTACGTCCATCGACCGATCTGGCAAAACCAACACTACAGAGGCCCACCTTGTCGGTGCCCCGCAGGAATGACATCCATTGGCCGTTGGGTAACTGCTGCATGGCATGATAAGACGATGTTCCATACATCCATGATTCCGTCGTGGTCGCTAACACAGGCACAATGTCATGAATACTAACATGACCAATTGACTTATCTTCAACAATGGTCCATTGGTGCGATGTTAAATCGGAAGTGGTTGCCAGCGCCGTCATCTGATTTCCGCCGCCGGGAAATTTTGGATCTCTTTCCCAGGCGTTATGATAATGATTGTAGTAATGAAAATACATAAACCACAGTTGTTCCGCTTCGTTCCAGACAACCGAAGGACTGGAATAGTGCGAAGGGTCTCCTACCTTGCCCGGGAAATGAGGGTTCACCAGAACCAAACTGTGATCCAACGTCGAATCGATTTGTTTTAATTTTCGGTACGGCCCGTCAATTTTGTCCGCGATCGCACAGGCAATACCACTGGTGGGATCATGATGGGAAAAATAAAGGTAATATCGGCCATCCGCATTCTTGCCACGGTCGTTGCGGACAACGGACGGGTAGCCAACCGTGTCATCCTTTCTGGCTTCCGGTTTCCATGTACTGAATTCCCAGGGTTCACTGCGCCGGAGGATTTGTTTCGTTCGATCGGCAACCAGAGGCAGCTGCCCCCGCATATCCGACAAATCGACACACTTTAGATTGTTGGGAACGCTCGGGTTCATAGCGTATTGTTGATCTGCGAGGCTTAAACTCTTCAGCGGAATCGTCACCTCACGATTGCCCTCGTCCAGCAAGACAACGTTACCCTCACTAAATGAAGAGTACTTTGCCTGTATGCTGAACTGCCCGCTGCTGTCCTTCCAAAGTCGCGGCGATTCCTCTTGTTGTGCCGTCACGGTAGGAAGGCCACTGATGACAAATAGCATCACTAACGTTGCTGTCCAAAATTTCATGTCTACCCCCTCCCGCTTGAAAAATAAATCCTTCCATAATTATTGTAGCAAAGGCTTGGCGGTGAATTACAAATTAACGAAAAACTACCAGTCTCATCCATTCATGTTCATTCATGGTTGAAATCTACCTCTTCCACTGGCACAATGAAGCATAAACCAAGCCCGCCTGTACATACTTTCAAAGGAATTCGTTCCCATGCCAACTTCACAAGCCACCACTCGACGCCGGTTTCTGCAAACCTCAACCGCTACGGCCGCCGCAGGCTTGCTACTGCCTTCCCCCAGCACCGCACTCGCTACCCAATCCGCCAACGATCGTCCCGTCTTTGCAACGATCGGTCTGCGTAACCAAGGCTGGAGTATCACACAAAAAACACTAAAGTTCGCAGACTTTGCCGCCCTCGCCGATGTCGACGCAGATGTACTAGGCACCAACGCAGAAAGAATTCAACAACGCCAAGGTAAACGACCCGATACCTATAAAGACTATCGCAAAATCCTTGAACGCAAAGACATCGATGCAGTGATGATCGCCACACCCGACCACTGGCACACTAAAGTCGCCGTCGAAGCCATGTACGCTGGTAAAGATGTCTATTGTGAAAAACCACTCACACTGACCATTGCTGAAGGCAAACTGATTGAAAAGGTCGTCAAAGAAACCGGCCGAGTCTTCCAGGTTGGAACGATGCAACGGACCGAATCCGGACAACGCTTCTTACAAGCGATTGCTATAGTCCGTGCAGGTCGTATTGGCACGGTTCGAAGAATTACCTGTGGAATTGGTGGCTTTGCGCCTTCGCCGAAAATACCTGTGGTTCCCGTGCCGGCAGAACTCGATTGGGATTTCTGGCTCGGCCCCGCACCAAAAGTACCTTATCGTGCACTACCGGAAATGCGAAAAGGGTACGGCGGCGGTGTACCGCTTTATAGCAACGCCCACTACGCCTTTCGTAACTGGCACGAATATTCTGGCGGGAAACTCACCGACTGGGGCGCCCACCACGTCGATATCGCCTGCTGGGCTATCGGGGCTAATGATACTGGTCCAAGTACAGTAACACCACTGAACTATACTTTGCCTGTGGAATACAAAGATGGATACCCGCTCGTCGACGACATGTATAATATCGCCACAAAATTCAACGTTCGCGCAGCGATGCCTAACAACGTCGAGTTACTCATTACAAGTGACGGCGACAACGGGATATTATTTGAAGGAACAAAAGGTCGCTTCTTTGTTAATCGCGGCAAAATTGTTGGTAAACCAGTTGAGGATCTCAAAACCAACCCGCTGCCAGACGGAGCCATCGAAAAAGTTTATGGTGGTAAAGTCAGTGAAAATCACTCGGCAAACTTCATCGACTCCATCAAATCTCGCAAACAACCGATCTCCGATGTGTGGACTCACAACAGAATGCTGGAAATCTGTCATCTCTCAAATATTGCTATCCGCTTGGACCGCGAACTGAAATGGGATCCCAAAATACGCGAGATCATCGGCGACAAACAAGCGAATTCTTTCCTCAGTCGTGAAAACCGCAAAGGTTTTGAAATTGACATGTAGGCGGTGGTGATGAGACTGCTCCCTTTTAAAAACGCTGCAGTTTCGGTAATTCATGTATAATCCTTCTAAACAACAGCGGCTTTTATTGAACCCAAGAACATGAATGAAGCCAATGAATTTCTCAAGCATGTCGTGACCCGGCGACAACTGTTGCGCGCTGGAGCTGCCGGAGTCGGCTCACTGGCGCTGCAGAGCATGCTCGCACCCGATGCACTGGCAAAACAAATTCAATCCTCGGGACTACACTTTGCCCCCAAGGCCAACCGCATCATATTCTTGTTCATGAACGGAGCTCCTTCACAACAGGATCTGTTCGATTACAAACCCGAAGTTGATAAACACCATGGCGCCGAGCTCTTTAAAACCTACGACGAAAAAACCGAGAAGTGGAGCACGGACGGATTCGTCAAAAAAACACAACGGCTAACCGGGATGACCTCCGGCCAAAAAGGCTTTCCCGTCGCCCGCTCCAAATTTAAGTTCAAGCAACATGGACAAAGCCGAGCATGGATTAGTGAACTACTGCCTCATACTGCCAAGATTGCCGATGATCTCTGCTTCGTCAAATCGATGCACACCGAAGCCATCAATCATGACCCCGCAGTCACCTTCTTTCAAACAGGTCACCAACAACCTGGACGCCCCAGTATGGGTTCCTGGATGAGCTACGGACTCGGAACGGAAAACGATAACCTGCCTACGTTTTGTGTTCTTATATCCAACGGGACCGGACGACCCGGTAGCCAGCCCGTTTACACAAAACTGTGGAGTAACGGATTCTTACCCGGCGTCCATCAAGGTGTGCAATTCCGCGGGGGCAAAACCCCCGTGCTATATCTAAATAGTCAAACCGGCGAAACCGTTGATGCCCGTAAACGAATGATCTCGCGAATCGAAGCACTTAACCAACTACAAATCGACACGTTTGGTGATCCTGAAATTGCCACTCGAATCGCCCAATACGAAATGGCGTTCCGTATGCAAATGTCGGTCCCCGAAGCAACCGATATCTCACAAGAACCTCAACATGTACTCGATGCCTATGGCCCCCAATGCCAAATGCCCGGAAAATTCGCAGCGAATTGCCTGCTTGCTCGTAGACTCGCCGAACGTGGCGTGCGTTTTATTCAACTTTATCACCGAGGCTGGGATCAACACGGAAGTCTTATCACGGCGTTACCTAAGCAGTGTAACGATGTGGATCAAGCACAGTCAGCACTCGTTAATGACCTGAAACAACGAGGTATGCTCGATGACACACTCGTTATTTGGGGCGGTGAATTTGGGCGGACGGCGTACAGCCAAGGCAAACTTGGCGACGCTGCCAACGGTCGTGATCATCATCCTCGCTGTTTTACTTATTGGATGGCTGGCGGCGGAATTAAAGCAGGTTTCACCTACGGAGAGACCGACGATGTGGGATATAACATCGCTGCGGATGGGGTCCATGTGCATGATTTCCAAGCAACCGTCATGCACCTGATGGGAATCGACCACGAACGGCTAATCTTTAAATACCAAGGTCGCCGGTTCCGACTAACCGATGTCCATGGCAAAGTAGTTAAACCAATTCTCGGGTAATCTGGATATAGAAAACAAGATGCGTATTAACTCAATACTACTGATCATGGTCCTGTCTAGCGTGGCAAACGCAGCCGAACCCATTTCATTTAACAAACAGATTCGGCCGATTCTGGCTGATCGCTGTTTTGCCTGTCATGGACCGGATTCCGCTCAGCGCGTATCGGATATGCGGCTCGATCAGCAGGAAACCATCTTCATGGCGCTACCCTCGGGAGAATTTCCGGTCGTCAGAGGCAAACCGACCGAAAGTGAGTTGATCCACCGTATCGTTTCCACAGACGCAGAACAAAAAATGCCTCCGTCCGACTCCGGTAAAACCCTGAACGCAGAGGAAATTAAATTAATCAAGCAGTGGATTAGTGAAGGGGCTGAATGGAATCAACACTGGGCGTATGAAGCACCTCAACATTCCTCGTTGCCTCGGCCAATCAAGAAGTGGCAGCAAAACAACTCCATTGATCTATTCATCCAGGCTCGCCTGAAGAAACAACGTCTGCGTCCTGAAAATTCAGCCGATAAGGAAACGCTCATTCGGCGATTGACGCTGGACCTGACTGGACTACCACCCACGCTTGAAGAAGTCGATCAATTTCTTAAAGATGATTCTCCCGAGGCCTATGAACATGTGGTGGATCGGTTACTAAAATCACCGCGCTACGGTGAACATCTCGCTCGCAGCTGGCTGGACGCAGCGCGGTATGCCGATACGCACGGGCTCCATCTGGACAATGAACGCTCGATGTGGCCCTACCGGGATTGGGTGATCAAGGCATTCAATGACAACATGCCGTTTGATAAATTCACCATCGAACAATTGGCAGGGGACTTGTTGCCCACACCGTCATTGAACAACCGAGTCGCCACGGGGTTTAATCGGTGCAATGTAACGACCAGTGAAGGAGGTTCCATCGACGAGGAATACTATATGCGGTATGCGGTGGATCGCGTGGAAACCACAGCAACGGTCTGGATGGGATTAACCGCAGGTTGTGCCGTGTGCCACGACCACAAGTTTGATCCGTTAAGCCAAAAAGAGTTTTATCAGTTGTTTTCATACTTTTTCAGCCTCACGGAACGCGCCATGGATGGCAACGCGCTGTTACCTCCGCCGGTCGTCAAGGTTCCAACAGAATCTCAAACAGCCAACCAAACTCGAATCACGGGTGAAATAAAACAACAAGCAGAACTCGTCCAGAAAATATTGGCTGATGCCAAATATACAGATTCATTTTCCGGGAACGACTATCCCGCATTTGAGAAGGCAGATCGCATTTGGTTTGATGATATGTTACCAGCGGGTGCGAAACCGGCAGGCAACCCGGGACCCTGGGCGTTTGTTGAAGGTCCAGACCATCCCGTCTACAGCGGTAAAAACTCATCGACGCGAACCGGCAATGGACTGATTCAGCACTTCTTTACCAACGCGACCGATCCTTTTGTCATTGCTGAAAACGATATCCTGTTCGCCTACGTCTATCTCGATCCGGACAACCCACCGGAGACTGTTCAGCTTCAATTTAACGATGGCAGCTGGGAACACCGGGCCCACTGGGGGGCGGATAAAGCACATGGCGCTGGGCGCAACAACGCATCTAACAAACAACTCGGCCCCCTGCCGGAAGTCGGAAAATGGGTACGCTTAGAAGTACCAGCGGCCACCGTCGGATTAAAACCAGGAGCCAAGTTAAATGGCTGGGCCTTTACCCAATTCGGCGGTACCGTCCACTGGGATCAGGCCGGTGCGATGGGTGCACTACAGCTTTCTCCTCAACAAAAAGAATCGTATGCGATTTGGGAGTATTTTCTAAAAACCGTTTCCACAGCAGCCCTTCCCGACTCCATCAAAAAACTAGTTGCCGTTGAAGCGGATCAACGCAATGAGGCGCAAACGAAACAACTAATGACGTACTATCTGGAAAATGTGAATCCGGTCACGATGGCTCTGTTGGCGCCCCCCAATCAAAAGCAAGCGGAACTCAAGAAAGAACTGGATGCCATCGAAAAGGCGATCCCCTCGACATTAGTGATGGAAGATCGCAAGGAACCGCGCGTCGCTCATATCCTTGAACGAGGTGAATATACGGAAAAAAGAGACGCTGTCGAATCTGCCGTTCCTGCCTGGCTCGGCGAGTCCCCGGTCGATGCACCTCAGAATCGAATGGGACTTGCTCAGTGGTTGGTCAGTCCAACCCACCCCCTGACGGCCCGTGTCACGGTCAATCGATATTGGCAACACTATTTCGGA